>JBDTZT010000768.1:0-2539 GCA_040005005.1 Actinomycetota bacterium | reverse complement strand
TCCCGCTTTCAACCGTGGTCGAAGCGGTCGGGCGCTCAAACAACAATGTCGGTGGCAATGTGGTCGAGCAATCCGGGCAATGGGCGGTCGTGCGCGGAATCGGTTTGATCGAATCGGTCGCGGATGTCGAAAACATTGTCATCGGTTCATCGGGCGGCACGCCGGTCTTTGTCAAAAATGTAGCGGAAGTAAAGTTGGGAAACGCATTTCGCACGGGTGCCTTGGATAAAAACGGTAAAGAAGCCGTCGGCGGCGTGGTGATTGCGCGTTACGGCGTGAACACGCTCGAGGTCATTCAATCGGTCAAGCAAAAAATTGAGGCATTACAAACCGGATTGCCCGAGGGCGTGCGGATTGTCCCGTTTTATGACCGTACGCAGCTCATCAACCGCGCCACCGATACTTTGAAACGCTCGCTGATTGAAGAACTGATCCTCGTGACGCTGGCGCATATCATTTTTCTCGCACATTTTCGCTCGATCCTGATTGTTACGATTCCGCTGCCGCTCGCCGTTTTATGTTCGTTTCTGTTTATGTATCTGATGGGCATCAGTTCAAATCTGATGTCGCTTTCTGGCATTGCAATCGCCATCGGCGTGCTGGTTGATGCGGGAATTGTCGTCACCGAAAATGCTTTCCGGTTTTTGGAACTCAATAAGATTGATGTCAAAGACCGGAAAGCCGTCTGGCAGACGGTTCTCGAATCAACCAAACTCGTCGGGCGACCGGTGTTTTTCTCGATGGCGATCATTATTCTCGCTTTCGTGCCCGTCTTTGCGCTCATCGGTCAGGAAGGAAAACTCTTTCATCCGCTTGCTTTCACCAAAACATTTGCGATGATCGGGGCAACGATTATTGCCGTGACGCTCGTTCCCGTGCTTTGCACTTATTTGCTCGGCGGGAAAGTTCACTCCGAACAATCAAATCCGGTGATGCGTTTTCTGCAAGCAATTTACCGACCAACTTTGCGTTTTGCTTTGAAAAACCGGCTTGCGACGTTCTGCGCGGCACTGATTTTGTTTGCGGGAGCGATTTTTCTGGCCAGCCAAATCGGCAACGAATTTATGCCGCCGCTCAATGAAGGCGACATAATGTTTATGCCTGTCACCGATCCGGCAATTTCCCTCGCCGAAGCATTAAAGATAATGAGCAAACAGGATGAGATTTTAAAGTCTTTTCCCGAAGTCGAATGGGCGGTCGGCAAAGCGGGACGAGCGGAAACTTCGACCGATCCGTCGCCCGTCAATATGAACGAAACAATCGTTCATTTGAAACCGGCGGAGAACTGGCGCACCGGTTTGACGCGGGAAAAACTGGTTGCCGAAATAGATTCGGCTCTGAGGATGCCGGGTGTGACTAATATCTGGACGCAGCCGATCATCAACCGCATCGAGATGCTTTCGACCGGAATCCGCTCGCAAATCGGGGTCAAAATTTTCGGCAATGATTTACAAACTCTCGAAGAAACTTCGCGCCAAATCGCCGCGGCGATCAAAACCGTGCCGGGCGCGGCGGACGTTTATGCCGAACAAATCGGCGGCGCACCCTATATTGACATAAAAATCAACCGGCCGGCAGCGGCGCGTTACGGGGTTGATGTGGCATTAATTCAGGAAATTATCGAAAAAGGCATCGGCGAAACAAATCTTTCGGTGACCATCGAAGGACGAAGGCGGTTTCCAGTGCGCGTTCGCTTTGCGCCGGAATACCGGAGTAGCGCGGAAGCCATCGGACAAATTCCGGTTGTCACGGCAAGCGGCGCCGTCCTACCGCTCGCCCAACTTGCCGATATTCGCACGGTCGAAGGCGCGACCATGATCAACAGCGAGAACGGATTGCTGCGCGGAACGGTGCTTTTGAATGTTCGCGGGCGCGACATCGGTTCGTTTGTCGAAGAGGCAAAAAAGGAAATCACCAAACAGGTTCAGCTTCCGGCCGGGTATTATATCGCCTGGAGCGGGCAGTATGAAAATCAGCAACGGGCGCGGGATCGGCTCTTAATTGTCGTGCCGCTCGTGCTGATCGTCATTTTCGGCTTGCTCTATCTGACCTATCATTCCGCGATCGAAGCCGCGCATGTGCTTTTGGCGGTACCGTTTGCGCTGACGGGCGGCGTATATCTCGTCTGGTTTCTCGGCTACAACTTTTCGGTTGCCGTCTGGGTCGGTTTTATCGCGCTTTTCGGAACCGCCGTGCAGACCGGCGTGGTGATGGTCATTTATCTCGAAGAAGCGGTCGCGAAAAAGAAACGCGAACTCGGCAGTAACTTTAACCGCAATAGTTTACTTGAAGCGATCACTGAAGGTGCGCTGCTTCGTCTGCGCCCGAAAGTGATGACGGTTTCGACGGTCGTCGCCGGACTGCTGCCGATTATGTGGAGTTCAAGCGCGGGTTCGGAAGTGATGAAACCGCTCGCCACGCCGGTTTTAGGCGGAATGGTGTCGAGCCTTTTGCACGTTTTGATTGTTACGCCCGTGATTTTTTATTGGATTCACGAGCGCAAGTTAAGAAAAGAAGAAATCATCAAAGCAGTTGGGTT
>JBDTZT010000767.1:0-2543 GCA_040005005.1 Actinomycetota bacterium | reverse complement strand
GAAATTAATCGACCAGAAAGACGTCGAATTGGAAAGCCGAACTCATTTTTTTGCGATTGCCGCTAACGCCATGCGGCAGATTTTAGTCGATTATGCCCGGACGAAACATCGCAAAAAGCGCGGCGGCAATGATCTGAAAGTCCCTTTCGAGGAAGCGCTGATGATCGCGACAAGCGAAAAAAACATTGATTTGATTGCACTCGATGATGCCCTGACGCGGCTTGAAAAAATCGATGCGCAACAGGCGCGGGTCGTCGAACTAAGATATTTCAGCGGATTAAGCCTCGAAGAAACGGCGGAAGCGCTGGGTATTTCGCGGGCGACCGCCGCTCGTGAATGGGCAATGGCGCGGACCTGGCTCTTTCGCGAATTAACGAGGTAGCAAGGTGGACGAAAAGAGGGAGCAGTTAAAAAACATTTTCGACGCCGCGTTGCGGCAAAAAGCCGGCGAGCGCGAACGGTTTGTCGATGAAAAATGTACCGGCGACGAAACTCTGGGGGCCGAGATCAAATCGCTTTTGTCGGTTTTCGAGGAGGCCGAAGAGTTTATGGACGGGACGGCAATCGACGAAGTGGCCGACGTTATTCTTGAGCAGCAAAAGCCGGAAAAAGGAAGATGTTTCGGTCACTATGAAATCATCGAACAAATCGGTGCTGGCGGGATGGGCGAAGTTTATCTTGCGCGTGATAAAAAGCTCGACCGGCCGGTCGCCGTCAAAATCCTTACGGAAAAACTCAGTTCGCATGAAATCAATCGCCGCCGGTTTATTCAGGAAGCAAAAGCCGTTTCAGCGCTTAACCATCCGAATATCTTAGTGATTCATGAGATCGGCGAAGATCAAGAGGCTCATTACATCGTCAGCGAATTTATCGAAGGGCGGACTTTACGCGAACTTATCGGTAATTCGCCGATCAGTTTAACCGACATTCTCGACATCTCAATCCAAATTGCCGCTGCCCTGACGGCGGCTCACAGCATAAATCTGGTGCATCGGGACATCAAGCCGGAAAATATTATGGTGCGCCCTGACGGTCTGGTAAAAGTTCTGGATTTCGGGCTCGCCAAGCTGAGCGAGCCGCATCCATTGAACGGCATGGTCAACGATCCAGGCACTATTCGGGATGAAACGGCCCCGGGCATTCTATTAGGAACCGTCAAATATATGTCGCCGGAACAGGCAAAGGGCGAAAAAATCGACGCTCGCTCCGATCTGTTCAGTCTCGGCACCGTGATTTATGAAATGATAGCCCGGCAGACCCCGTTCGGCGGCGAGTCGATGCCGGAAACCTGGGCAAACCTTTTTCATGCCGAACCCCAGCCGCTTTCGAATTTCGCCCCGGGGATTCCCGAAAAAATGCAGCAGATCGTTGCCAAAATGCTGGCAAAAAACAGGGAAGAGCGTTATCAAACAGCGCAAATTCTGCTGGCGGATCTGCAGTTGGTAAAAAGACGTCTGGAGCTTAACGACGAAAAAGTGCCGGAAGAAATAAGTGCGCGAGCAACCGACGGCGGGAAATTAAATAACCGGGAGACCTTTGTGGAAAAAAGTTTCGCCGATCTTTTACAAAAAGTTCCGCCGAATAATCTGAGCGGAAAGCTTGAACCACTCATCGGGCGCGAGAAAGAGATCCGGGAGATAAAGGATTTGTTGAGACGGCCGGACGGACGGCTGGTAACAATGACCGGCATTGGCGGAACCGGCAAAACCCGGCTGGCCCAAACAATCGCCCGGGAATTGTTATCGGAGTTTGCCGACGGTGTTTATTTCGTTTACCTTGCAGCCATCAACAATTCCGAGCTGATCGGTTCGACGATCGCAAAATCACTCGGCATTAAAGAAGCCGGCAGCAAATCGCTTTTGGGGCTAATGGAAGATTTTCTGGGCGAAAAGCAAATTCTGCTCATTATCGACAATTTCGAGCAGGTCATTGATGCCGCTCCGCAGCTCGTCGAATTGATGGCGGCGGCGGCCAATCTTAAAATTTTAGTTACGAGCCGCGTTCGTCTGCGTTTGAGTGCCGAGCGCGAGTTCGTTCTTTCGCCCCTGGCTTTACCAATCGATGCCGATTCGGCTCCGTTTGATGAGCTGGCAAATTTCGAAGCGATCAAATTATTTGTCGAACGTGCCCACAGAACAAAACCGGATTTTGTTCTGACAAAAGAAAACATCCGGCGGGTCGCGGAAATTTGTCGGCAAGTCGACGGTTTGCCGCTGGCCATTGAACTTGCGGCGGCGCGCGTCAAAGTTCTTTCACTGCAAACGATTCTCGCCAAACTTGAGAATCGCCTGCAGCTCCTGACCGGCGGCGCGCGTGATTTGCCCGCCCGCCAGCAAACGATGCGCGGCGCGATCGAATGGAGCTACGATCTTTTAACCGAGGATGAAAAATGTCTTTTTCGGCGGTTAGCGGTCTTTGTCGGCGGATTCACGTTCGAAGCGGCGGAAGCGGTCGGTGGAAGCTTTCGAGATGCAGATATTTTAGGCGGCATTACTTCTTTGGTTGATAAAAGTCTGCTTGTTTCAAAAGAACAGGCAGACGGC
>JBDTZT010000766.1:0-2545 GCA_040005005.1 Actinomycetota bacterium | reverse complement strand
GACCAGTTTCGGACTCGCCTCAGACACACCGATTCAGTCGGCTTATCTGCCGTAATCTCAATAGCAAAAGTAAAAAGGATGCGCCGGGCAAGAAAAAACCGGCGCACCTTTTCATTTATTTTAAGCAAGTGATTTTTTTGAGCCGGTTTCTAGAATTTTCCCGCAATTGAGAGCTAAATTTTGGCGGATTGTAAAATTCCGCAAAAAATCAGCCGCCGTTTGCGATTTTCTTTTTCGCAAAGTCAACTGATTTTTCGCCTTTGACTGGCAAATTAAAATCTCAGAATTATTGAACTTCCGCGACTTCAAAAACCGTGTCCATATCAATTGGAAACGCGCTGATTAATGATAAGCGGGGAATCTTAAATTCAAGTCCGTTCGATAAAATCTTTTCCGCCTGCGCGACGCTGACCGGTTTGGAAAACAAATAACCTTGTCCGAATTGACAGCCGAGTGACTGCAATAGTCTTAATTGCTCTTCGGTTTCGATGCCTTCGGCAACGGCTTCGAGATGCAGATTTTGCGCAAGCAGCAAAATTGTCCGCACGATCTCGCCGCTTTTCGTATCCGAATCCATTTTGTTGATGAATGAACGGTCAATTTTCAAACGATCAAACGGAAAACGATGCAGGTAACTCAAAGACGAGTAGCCGGTGCCGAAATCATCGGTTGAAAACGAAATGCCGAGCGCACACAGATCATTTAAAACATTGAGTGCCGTTTCGCTGTGTTCCATAACCGTCGTTTCGGTTACTTCCAGATTCAGGTAGCGCGCTTTTAATCCGGTTTTCGCGAGAATTTCTCGGACCTGCGTGGTTAATGACGGATGCATCAATTGTTTGGCGGACAAATTGACGCTGATTGAAAGCGGTTTTGAACGCGGAAAAAGATTTTGCCAGACGCTGATTTGACGGCACGCCTCTTCAAGAATCCATTTGCCAATCGGAATAATCAAACCGGTTTCTTCCGCGACGCCGATAAATTCGTTTGGAACCACCAAACCGTGTTCGGGATGCTGCCACCGAATAAGCGCCTCGAATTCCTCAATTTCGCCTGTTTTGAGATTAACAATCGGCTGATAGAAAACCCTGAATTCCTTGCGATCGAGAGCTTTCCGTAAATCGTTTTCGACCTGCAAAAGATTCATATTGCGGACGTGCATCGCGTGGTCGAAAATTTCGTAACGTGCTTTGCCCGCATCTTTTGCCCGATACATTGCCGTATCGGCGTCGCGCAGAAAGTCTTCGGGCTGACGGGGAATTTCATCCGAAATAATGATTCCAATGCTGGCTGACGTGAAAATTTCGTAATTATCAATCTTGAACGGCTTGGTCAAAGCGTTTTGAATACGCTCGGCAACCCGCATAACATCCGAATTTTCGCCTGACCTGTTCAATAAAATCGTAAATTCGTCGCCGCCCAGCCGCGAGACGACATCACGCGGGCGAACGCAGGTTGTGAGCCGTTTCGCAATCGCCATTAATAATTTATCGCCGACCACATGACCAAGACTGTCGTTGATAAGTTTAAAACGGTCAAGGTCAAGAAACAAAACAGCAAACCGGAAATTATTTTCACGCGCGGCGCGTTCAATCGCTGCTTCGAGATGATTCATAAACTCGGCGCGGTTCGGCAGATCTGTCAATGTGTCGTGGAGGGCATAATAGAGTAATTTCTCTTCAGCCCGCACCCGCTCGGAAATATCACGAAAACTGCACACCCGTCCGACCGGTTTTTCTTCCAGATAATGCGGCTGAGAATATTGTTCAAAAACCCGTCCGTCCTTAAACTTAATGGTCGTTAAAGCAGTCGAAAGCGGGTCTGCAAAAAGACGGGCGGTTTTCTGCACAAATTTTTTCGGCTCTTTTAACTGCGATTTGATGTAATCAATTATTATCGCGCTGCTTTTTTGCTCAATAATATACGGCGGGATCCGCCACATTTCGAGAAACTTATTGTTATTAACGACGATTTCGCCTTCGGTGTTTATCACGACAATGCCGTCGTTTGAGGATTCAAGGGTCGAGGTCAGCAGCGAAACTGTTTTGTGTAAAGAGATTTCCGCCCGTTTGCGCTTGGTAATGTCGCGGGCAACGCCTTGCACGCCGACCGGTTTGCCGTCCTTGATAATCAATCGGGTACTGAGTTCGAGAGAAACTCGTTGCTTGGTTTTGGTAAGGATCTCAAGTTCGTAAGTGAGCGGTACTTCCTCGGAAAGTTTGCGGGCAATCATTTCCCGGGCTTTGTCGAGATATTCCGGCGCGACAACCTGCGCGATGTTAATTGTTCCGTTCACCGCTTCTGGTCGGGTATAGCCGGTGATTATCTCGCCGGCACGGTTGATTGATGTAAAAAATCCCTGAAGATCGTGCGTGT
This sequence comes from Actinomycetota bacterium, assembly GCA_040005005.1. Classification (GTDB taxonomy): domain Bacteria; phylum Acidobacteriota; class Blastocatellia; order Pyrinomonadales; family Pyrinomonadaceae; genus JAFDVJ01. The sequence continues at coordinate 169 of JBDTZT010000766.1, read as the reverse complement.
AAATTAAATCATTGGCGTTTTCAAACAAATCACGATAGCGTTCTTCGCTTTCCTTTAAAGCTTCTTCCGTCTGCTTGCGTTCGGTGACGTCGCGGGCAATTCCCTGGACACCGACCGGCAAACCGTTTTTGTAAATAATCGTGCTGTTGACCTCGAGCGTCACCCGGCG
>JBDTZT010000111.1:0-8522 GCA_040005005.1 Actinomycetota bacterium | reverse complement strand
AATCTTACGGCCGTCAATTTACCAAATAAATTGTTTTCTGTTCTTACCAATTCTGAGCCAAATTACGAAGGTTTTTTTTTTATTTAAGACCAGGTTTAGCTGATCCGGGTTTTTTGAAATATCATTCAAAATCGCTTTCATATCAAAGTCGAAATGTTCAAATATGATTTTTTTTTGTTCCGTGTTAAAAATTAAACGCGCCCGCTCAAATTTTGCCACACTTTTGGCAACCCGAATCAAGCTGTTTTTTTGAATAAAATTGCAAAATTCAAAAGAATCTTCAAGATGTTTTTTTACATTTTGCGGATTGTAAGTTGTTGAAAATGCACGGAATAACACTTCAAAATCGTTTTGCAAAATCATTTTTGTCAAAGGCAGCAGCTTTTCGACCTCGCGCAAACGCTTCCAAAACAGCGAATCGGCAAAAAAGTTTAGTTCTTCGGGCAAGATTTCGGCAATTTCAGTAATTTCTTTTTTGTCCAAACTATTTTCCGCACCGATTTTTTCGGGCGCAGACAAAAAAGCGCGGCGAAATTCCGCGTCCGTGTAAAGCCTTGCGAGAAAATTTTGCTGTTGCTGCAAACTCATTCTTATTTGCGGGTTTTTCGTTCAATGTGAAGCAGTTCGGTTGAATTTTCCGTAACGCTCGGAACCGGCTCAAAAGGTTTATCCTCAATAAGTTTGTTTGTCGGCGTAGAAATCTTTTCTTGTTCAATTGGCGAAAGACGCGGATTTATCTTATCAAATTTCATAAACAATTTCGGATAGTTGAAGAAAAAAACCGAAAGCAAACCGAAAACCATAAAAGCCGCCAGTCCCGACAAAAATATCACGTCTGCACCAAACAAAATCATTTTGTAATAACCGACTAAAGCTAATAAAAATGCAATTCCGATCAGACCGAAACTTGATATAGAAAAGATGCCCAATTTTTCAAAAAGTTCTTTTCGTTTTTGGAATTCCGCATATTCTTTGGTTGGAAATTGTTCGGCAACAACCTGCGAAATCGCATCCAATTTTAAACCGCACGAACGGCAAAAATTTTGCTCGCTTTTATTTTCTGCTCCGCAATTTGGACAAAACATAGTTTGATTTTAGATTCTAAATTTTAGATTTGTCATTGTTACAAAATCACAAAATTATACGGAAAAACTTTTTGCCTTGTTCTGATTTTTCATAAAACTTCGCGCTGTTTCCAATTCTTCCACAATTTCGGCAAACGGCGGGAAATTCTCGTCGCGTTCGAGAATTGCGCCCTTGATGTCGCATCTTTTGCAAACTTCTGCGAAAACTTGCCAGATTTCTTCTTCAGTTTTATTCGCGTGCGCGTCAATCAAACGCTTGCCGCGCCGGTGCGAGCCGACAAAATGAAGCTGAACAATGCGTTCCAGCGGGATTTCATCGAGAAATTTTCGCCAGTCAAAACCGAAATTTTGTGAATTAATATAAAGATTCGTGACATCAAGCAACAAACCGCAATCGGTTTCTTCAAGAATCGTTTTGATAAACTCGCTTTCGGACATTTCCGACGACGGAAAACGCACGAGATATGTAATATTTTCCAAAATCAAAGGCGTTTCGATTCGTTTTTTAACTTGCGAAATGTTCTTTACAAAAACTTTGACGGCTTCTTTCGTGTAAGGCACGGGCGCGAGATGTCCGATTTTGATGCCGCCCGATTTTGTAAAACAAAGATGGTCGGAAAACCATTTTGGATTGACAAGTTCGACCAATTCGGCGACTTTATCGAGATATTTTTCATCAATTCCTTCCGCGCTTCCAAGCGATAGTTCGAGCGAATGCGGAATCAGCGGAAAATGTTCTTTGAGAAGGTTTAATTCGGTGAGTTTTTCAGGTTTCGCGTCGAGATAATGGTCGGTCGTAATTTCCAGAAAATCAATTTTCTCCTGATTCAGAAATATTTCGGCACGAAACTGTTCACGAAATCCAATTCCAACGCCAAGCGGTCTTTGGTCTTTGTTTCTCGGTTTTTGGTTTTCGTTCATAAACAATTTAACGCGGTTTCAAATGAGCCCAAAGATGCCAACCAAGAAAATTTTCAAACGGCAATTTCCCGACCGGAAGCGGCGGCGCGTGCATAAATCTTTTGTAAGATTTGACGATTTTGAAATCGGGAAAATCCTTTCCGATTTCCTTTAAATCATAAACTTTTGAATAAGGATTGAGTGCACCGTCAGTATTTCGATGTATAAAATTCTTCATTTTCAGGTAATTCCATAAACCTTTCTGCCTGGCATTGGCGAGATGTTGCCCAATCAGACCGTTCGCGCCTTGTTTTGTCAGATACATTCCGAGCAAACCCAAACGGCGCACAACCGCAATTGATAATTTATAATTCAAAGAATTTTTCGCGTAAAGCATCACAATTAGCGCACCGTCAGGTTTTAATACTCGATGAATTTCGCTTTGCGCGGTTTTGATTTCGGGAATGTGATGCAAAACGCCGTGACTGAAAACAATATCGAAACTTTTATCGGCAAACGGCATTTCAACCGCGCTTCCGTTGATGATTCCGCCGAATTTCAGAGCGCGTAAATTTAATCTAAGCTGAACTCTTTTTGTTGATTCTCCCGTTAAATCGAGTCCGAACCAATCCGCACCGCGATTAATTACTTGTTCGGAATCCGCGCCTTGCCCGAGTCCAATTTCGAGTGTTCTTTTGCCGTGAAAATCAATTGCATTGAGGCATTCTAAGATGTGCGATTCCTTGCGATAGCGAAATTTGTCGTAATTTTCAAAAAAAGTTTCGTAATCAGCTTTGTAATTTTCCGCGCCGCCGACAAAATCTTCGCCGCACGGATGGTTTTGCCAAAAATCTTGTATTTCGGATTCGTTCATTTTTGTAATTTTACGCAAAGGCGCAAAGCCTTTTTTATTTTTGCTTGCTTTCAAATTTAATCAAAAATACTTTGCGTCTGACCTTCTCTGCGTTAAAAAACTTTCTACATACATCAGCCGCCACAACCGCCGCAACCGCCGCCGCACGAACTTCCGCCGCCGCCATCGCCCGACGAACAACTCGAACCGGTCGAACAACTCCCGCAACCCGAACCGCACGAACTTGAACTTATTGCCGAAGCCTGCTGCGCTCGTTGAAATGCTTGATTGTAACTGTCGAAAACCGTTCCTGCCAAAATTCCCGCGCCAAACACGCCGACCGATAACAGCAGCGGATCAACTCCGGCAAATGTTGTTTGCGGCGCAACACGCGCTTGATTTGACGGAATATAAGCCGCTTGCGAGGTGTATTTTAAGTTGTCGAAAGCAATTTGCAGTCTTTCTAAATATGCCTTTCCGAGTTTTGTCAGTCGCGGAAGTTTTGCAACAGCGTTGGCAATCAGCAAGCCGCTGATTGTGAAAATTATCAGCAAAATAACATTGAAACGACCGTGAATTATCGCCGCCGACGTTTTATACGCACCCAAGCCGAAGATAATCAGCAAAGCCGTCCATTTCGTGGGTGAAAAGCTATTTTGTTTTTCAGCGTCAGTCAAAAATTGTTGTTGTTCGAGCCGTCCTTGATAGGTTCTGCCGTAAATTTCAAGTTGTTCGACCAAACCGCTTTTACTAAAAAACTCCTTCGGTTCGCGTGAAACACCGAGCCAACCGAGCGTGATCATCTCAATTTGGTTCAAACTTCCCGTGTTTGTTTGGTTTAGTGTTTTTTTGATGACGGGTTTCGCGGCTGAATTGTCAATTTCGATAAAACCTTTTTGCAGCAGGCTGAAAATCACTGACCGCGCTACTTCGTTGTTGCCGCCACGCAGAAAGGCGATTTCGTGCGGATCAATTTGTGAAGGGATTGACGGAATGCCAAGTTTATCGGTTTTATCAAATTGTGTTTTGACGAAAGCCAAAATAATAACAGTAAAGAAAATGACAAAACCGAAAATTATTAGAAAATACGGTCCATACATTGTTGCCAGCGGATTATCAAACAAAATTTCCATATGAAATTTCCTCCTCGTTTGATATTATAAACGATAAATGTCGCACTTCGTTTTATTTTTAACAAAGATTTAATAGTGAAAAGCGGAAAAGGCTAAAAGTGAAAAAGTTAGTTTTGATTTGTTCTACTAATTTTCCACCTCTTCACTTTTTACTTTTTGATGAAAACTTGTGTGATATAAATTCGTCCGTCGCGCGATTGAGCAATGCCAATTCCGGTAGTTGTAAATTGCCGGTCGAGAATATTTCGGCGATGATCGGGCGAATTCATCCAGCCGCGCATCGCTAACGAATCAAAATCGCCGTAACCTTCGCAGTAAAACAAATTCTCGCCGATTTTATTCCAGCCTTTGATATTTGAATCCCGAACGCGTTCAACGATCGAATTTCCATCACGGTCGTAGTGGCTGAAAAACGAATCTTTGGCCATTTTTCTTGAATACGAACGCGCTAATTTTGCTAAATTTTCGTCCCACCCGAGTTCATTCAAACCTTTTTTCTGTCGCTCATCATTTATCAAATTGTAGATTTGGTTTTCATCGTCTGACAGATTTCCGCGATATTCTTTATTTTCTTTGGCTGACGAAACTCTGCCGGTGGCGCTTTTTTTGATTGTTAATTTTTGAGCCGAAGCATTCGAAAATAAAAACGCACCCAGAACCGCCAATAAAACGGTTCCTGAAAATTTTGATTTCCAAGTCATAAATTATAATTTTTCAATACTAAAATTTGGGCACCTCGGAGAGTTTTGCGCTCTTTGATGGTACGAAAAGATTTCAAGTTGGCAATTTTTTTTATTTTGTTTCGACCAGTTTTGCTTTTTCCGCTTCCGTCCAATCACACAGCGTTTTGATGTCTTCATCCGACATTTTTGCATCCCAATGAATCCATAAATACGAAGGCAGCGGCATTTCTTTTGATTGAACTTGTTCGCAGATTTGGGATAATTTACGTTTTTGACGGGTCGGCGGCAGGTTTTTCCAATCTGAGAAATTCAACTGTGCGCGGCCTTCATCAATATGATTTTTCATAAACCAGGCTGAAGGCTGAATTTTTGAATACAACGGATATTTTGTTTCGTTTGAATGACAATCCTTACACGAACGACTTAAAATGACCTGCACATTTTCCGGCACTTGTAAATTCGTCTCCAAAGTGTCGGTTTGATTGATCGGCGGATTTGTCAGATCGGGGCGAATAAATTGAATGACGACAAAGCCGACTACAAACACAATCGCGACAATTTTCAGAGCTTTTTTCATAAATTTATTAAACCATTTTTGCCAATTTTTAACGAAAAGCATTAAAAAATTTCGCTTTTTTTTCGAGAAATTATAGAATCTTTGTAAAATAAAATGTCGGATTTTACATCGCTTCACCTTGAAGATACTTCCAGCACCGAAAAAAATACAAGTCTGATCGGAAAAATCGGCGAAGACTTTGCCGCGCAGTTTTTGGTTAGACATGAATTTCGCCTCGTTTGTGCCAATTTTAAAGTTCCGATTGGCAGAAATCGGCGCGGCGTTGCCGTTACAGGCGAAATTGATTTGATCGCTTTGGACGAAGATGTTTTATGTTTTGTCGAAGTCAAAACTCGCAGTTCGGACGAATTTGCATCGCCGCTGGCGGCGGTTGATTTACGCAAACAACGGCAGATCACAAGAACGGCGCGAATTTACCGCAAAATATTCGCTTTGCAAAACACAAAATTCCGCTACGATGTTGTGAGCATCGTTCTAACCGACAAAAAATCACCAAATATCGAGCTGTTCAAAAACTTTTGGACGGAGAGCAAATTTCGTAAAAAATTTTGGAATGATGAGATCTGGTGATTTTTTGTCAGTTTATTTCAATTACTCCTCGTCTTCTCTTAACTTTTCCAAAACCGAAAAATCTTCGAGCGTCGTCACGTCGCCCGCAATTGCACTGCCGGAAGCTAATTCTCTTAATAAACGACGCATAATTTTTCCGCTTCTGGTTTTCGGTAATGTATCTGTAAACCGTATATCGTCGGGTTTTGCCAGCGAGCCGATTTCTTTGGCAACATGGGCACGGAGTTCCGCTTTCAATTCGTCGCTTCCTTTGTGTTTTCCTTCCAAGGTAACAAACGCCGAGATTGCCTGACCTTTGATTTCATCGGGACGACCAACGACGGCGGCTTCGGCGACCGCTTCGTGCGAAACGAGCGCGGATTCGATTTCGGCAGTTCCAAGCCGGTGACCGCTGACGTTAATTACATCGTCAACTCTGCCCATAATCCAGTAATAACCGCGTTCGTCGCGCCGGGCGCCGTCGCCCGCAAAATAAACATTCGGAATTTCCGACCAATACGCCTGTTGATAGCGTTCATCGTCGTTCCAAATTGTCCGGAGCATCGAGGGAAAAGGATGTTTGATCACAAGATAACCGCCTTCGTTGTCGGCAACCGGTTTGCCTGCTTTGGTGACGACATCAATGATAATTCCGGGCAGCGGCCGCGTTGCCGTGCCGGGAACGGTCGGCGTCGCTCCCGGAAGCGGTGAAATCATAATCGCGCCAGTTTCCGTCTGCCACCAAGTGTCCACAATCGGACACATCCCTTTGCCGATAATTTCGTGATACCACATCCACGCTTCAGGATTGATCGGTTCGCCAACCGTTCCGAGCAGCCGCAGACTGCCGAGATTATGTTTCAAAGGATATTGTTCGCCCCATTTTATAAAGGCGCGGATCGCCGTCGGCGCGGTGTAGAAAATCGTTACTTTATGCCGGTCAATCAAACGCCAAAACCTATCGGGTTCGGGAAAATTCGGGGCGCCTTCATACATAAATACGGTTGCGCCGTTTGCCATCGGACCGTAAACGACATAACTGTGGCCGGTAATCCAACCGATGTCCGCCGTACACCAGTAAACGTCTTCGTCCTTTAAATCAAAAACCAGTTTGGCGGTGTAAGCAGTCTGCGTTAAATAACCGCCCGTCGTATGCAAAATCCCTTTTGGTTTGCCGGTCGTGCCGCTGGTATAAAGGATGAAAAGCGGATGCTCCGAATCAAGTTTTTCAGGTTCGCATTCATCACCGACGGCTTCCATCATTTCGTGCCACCAGTGATCGCGCCCGGGTTTCATTTTGAGTTCCGCGCCGGTTCGTTTGAAAACCACGACGCTTCGCACGCCCTGACATTGAACGACGGCGTTATCAACAACTTCTTTGAGTTTGATTTCGCTCCCGCGCCGAAATCCGCCGTCGGCCGTGACAATCAATTTGCAATCGCCATCATTAACTCGGTCCCGGATCGCGTCGGCCGAAAAGCCGCCAAAAATTACCGTGTGCGTCGCGCCGATTCGTGAACACGCAAGCATCGCAATCGCCAATTCCGGCACAAGCGGCATATAAAGCGCAACCCGGTCGCCTTTTTTGACGTTCAGCTTTTTTAAAACATTCGCAAATTTACAGACTTGCCGATACATCTGAAGATAAGTCAGCGTACGGATTTCGCCCGGTTCGCCTTCCCAAATGATCGCCGCCTTGTTTTTGCGCCACGTAGTCAGATGCCGGTCAAGGCAATTATATGAAACATTGATTTCGCCGCCGACAAACCATTTGGCGTGCGGTTCGTTCCATTCGAGAACCGTCTCCCATTTTTTGAACCAATGCAGATTTTCCGCCTGTTCTGCCCAAAAACCTTCGGGATTTTCAGCGGCATCGTTGTAAATCTTTTCGTATTCTTCAAAACTTTTGACATGCGCATTTGCCGCAAATTCGGGCGGCGGCGGAAAAACTCTCGTTTCCTGCAAAGTTGATTCAATGTTTTTTTGAGCTGTTTCCAACATAGTTTTATTCTCTGATTTGATAACGCAAATATATCATTTAAGACTTATTTTTGGCTAAATCAATTATGGAGATTTCGAATTTTACAGAGGTCTCTCGTTCGGTGCAGTTTCGTTGAATTCGTCCCACATTCGGGTATGATTCGTTTCTTTCAGCATAATTGAACCGATAACAAAAGTGGCGGCGGCGACAATCATCGGATAAATCAGTCCGGCGTAGATATTTCCCGTATAAGCACACGCGAAAAGTCCGATTGTCGGCAGTAATCCGCCAAAAACTCCGTTGCCGATATGATACGGCAGCGACATAGACGTATAACGGATTTTCGCCGGAAAGGCTTCGACCAGATACGCCGCGATCGGCGCATAAACCATTGTCACAAAACCTATTTGAATGAAAACAAGCAAAACAAGCAGCGGCACATTGGGGGCCGGCGCGACAGGCGCCGGTTGCCCGTCTGCAGTAACGGGCGTAAGTTTTGGTTCACCCGTAATTTTGTCGTTAACGTATTGAATATGGTCAACATTATTACCCGCAAAATACTGCATTCCGTGATAAATCGGCAGATAACAAATGACCGCCAAAAGACATCCCGCCATCATAATTTTTTTACGTCCGATTCTGTCTGACAACCAACCGAAGAAAATAAATAAGGGAATCGCCATCATAATTGCGATTGCGATTATATAACTCGCCGTCTGATCGGGGACGCGAAAACCGGCGAACCTTCCCTCACCCTCTCG
>JBDTZT010000765.1:0-2551 GCA_040005005.1 Actinomycetota bacterium | reverse complement strand
AAACTGAACCAACGAAAAATGTCAGCAAAGCAAATCCAATTTTCCAACTTACATTTCTCATAAATTACTTTGACTCATTTGGCGGGAAGTCGTTAAGGTGTTCCCAAAAGGGTCGGTTTTGACACAACTTTTTTTATTGTGCCATAATTCGGCGGTTTTAATTTTTCGATTATCTTGTAAGTCCCGCCGATTGTGCCAAATCTCCGACGGTTAATTCTCCTCCCCGATGTCTTTCGACTAAATCCGTCAAAGCGGTTTGAAGGGTTGTATCTTGACGGAAATTAGTCTGTGCCTGAGTTGACCAACGGATGCTCGAAGCAATCTGATTGCCTTGTTTCGGTCTTAACTGAGTCAGCGCACCCGCCCGCGACCGGAATGGAATTGAGGTAATTGGCGAAAACCAGGTGACGTGACTGTCGCCGCCGTGCCAATCAATGTGAACGTGATCCATATGATCGCTTTCCTCGCGTGCGCCCGGTTGCCCCTGAGAATTAACGACAACGTGCTGGTAGATCATTCCGCGCCACTGCATAACGGTTCTCATCTGCATAAAGCATTGGAAAAGATTTTGTCCTAAAGCTACTTCCGATGGATTTCCGGGACTGAGCATAATATCAACGGCTAATCCGGCATGATGGCGATTGAATTCATTCCAGTAGCCGGAACGCCCGCCCAGTTTGTGTGCCGGAAAAACATCGGTAAAACCTCCAAGCAATCCGCGTAAAGCGGTTACCGCCGGGCAAGGTCGCCAAGTCATTCCGTGACTTTCCTGAACTTCTTCACCGGGCGCAACACCGAAAACTTCTTCATAAGTGACAACATTTCCAGCCATAGTTTTTCTCCTCATCAATTCTTGAATTTGAAACGATAAAATTATAGCATTTTAAGATTACTCCGCATCAATTTATTGTGTTCTTTTAATAAATCTGACATTCACAAACCCGCATTTCTCGCAAATAAACCTGAAAGTATCGTGCCGGTTGACCGCGAAAAGTTTACGATAAAGTATTTCATTTCCCGATGAAAGAAGAATGTAAACCGCCTCGCCGTCCGTTTTGCAGAAAAGTTTGCCGCGTATCGAGTGCCCGCAGATAAAGCCGGTCGAGAATAACGTGCGCCGGTGGAATTTGATAATAATTAAAAACCTTGTGCCAAGTTCGGATCGTCGGGTCAAGCTCTTTCGCAGGGTTGTCCAACTGTTCACAAGTCTTGATTGGTTGATAACCGCAAATAATGCGCTGTGTTCAATTGGTGAGATTTCGGGATTCGCGGGCTTCCCATTCGGCGTAGAAATCGGCTGATTCTGCTAAAACTCACTCGTCGGTTCGTTTTGAATATTTTCCGTTTTTTATGTTGCTGAACTATCCCATTTCCATTTTTCCCCTGCCATTCCCGGCGTTTAATATCCAACTTCTCCACCTTGCTTTCCAATTGAGTTTGATCGCATTTTTTCCGGCTTTAGATCGCCAATAATTTACAAATTTCTCGAATTCGATGGCGGGTTAAATATCCGGGGCACGGCTTCGAGCGAAATCAATCATCGAATCAGTCAAAACAAAATCGTCGGAAATTCGAGTTCCGTTTTTTTTGGTAAATCGTTGAATTTATCTTTTTCTTTGTCTTTAGGCTGGTTAGAAGAAACTTGTTCTTCCTTGGAAGCGCGGAAGGTAAAATATCTTTACCGTCTCAAAGTCTTTAATATTATTTTTTATGTATATTACATAGCGGAAATGCTATATTAACTGTCGTTAATAATAATTAATTAATTTTGCGCAAAACAGATTTGATGTTTTTTGCAATACAGTGCCGGTAAACATTTAGCTTTGTTGCTGAAAACTCGGCATGAATCCTTAAATCTTAATCTCTCGAGGCTCAAAGCCGAGCAGACATTCGGCTTTTCTAAAAAGGTAAAAATTATGTTCAAATCAAAATTAAAGTTTAATTGGCTCATACTAATCTCTCTCTTTTCTACTCTTTTCTTAACTCCTGCTTTTTCGCAAATGATGCCGGCGACGGCACAACTAAAGGTAACCGGAAAATCTTCCTTTATCGTTATTAACGGCGAAAATTCAACAAATGAAACCAAGCTGGTCTCTCCAGCTCGAATCTCGGTGCCTGCCGGAACGAAAGCCATTATCAAATTAAATAAAGCTGGAATAATCGAGCTTTTTGAAGGAACCGCCACAAATATAACTTTTACGGAAACTACCGTAACCGTTGATTTAAGTGAGGGGCGGATGCGAATAAACAGTTTTCCGAATACCGATTTCAATATCAAAACGGATGATGGAATTATCATTAACGACAAAAGTCAAGATGCCATTTTTGAAACCGAGATTGTTGGCGGGGCGACCGGGGTCAACACTGATGTCGGACTTGTAAAAGTTAATGGGGTTCCGCTGAAGGCCGGAGAGTTTTGGACGGCTGATCCGAAATTAAAATCGAAGTTTGAGGCCATCAAAAATAAAAAAACGAATAAACGGAGCAGTTATTCACTATTAAAAGTCGCTTTATTTGGTGCGGTTGGTGCCGGAGCTGTTACCGTTATCGT
>JBDTZT010000764.1:0-2554 GCA_040005005.1 Actinomycetota bacterium | reverse complement strand
TGTTGGCGAATTAGCTCTGCCGAAAGTGAATTTGCGGGCAAATGAACACCGTCCGCTTCGGCCGCCAGCGCAATATCGGCGCGGTCGTTGACGAGCAATTTGGTCTTTGAATTTTTTGTAATCTTGGCGGCTTTTGCGGCGAGTTCAAAAACCATTTTGGCGGAAAGCAGTTTTTCGCGGATTTGAATCAGAGAAACTTCCGCTTCAACGGCTTTTTCGATAAGTTTTAAGATTTGTAAAGATTTTTTACGGAAATTTTCAGCCGTTGTTTCACCGCCGGTAATCAAATAAATCAAAGGCCTGCTTTCAAACAATTTCTTCACTTTTGCTTTTTGCCTTTTTACTTTTGCTTTCTCCGCCGTTTTCGAGGCTGGCGACGTTTTCATTAAAGTGCGCCATCTCCCAAAACGCGATAAAAAGATTCAAAATCCCGAGTCCCGTCACTGCGCCGCGAAACCAATTTGATGCAACGGCCGTTTTCAAAATCGGCAAAGCGGCTTTTTCCGCGACAAAAGCAAGCAAATAATTATCGCCCCATTCACCAAACCCGTTCAGGTTGAACCACGGCAAAATCGTCAGGAACATCCCCAACAAAAAACAAAGCAAAATAAAAAAGACGACAGTTAGTTTTTCAACCATAAAGTATTAATTTATCACCAATTTAGTAAACTTACATAAATCCCGATTAAAATAGCATTTACCGCGACAATAAATTATAATGATTTAACTGCATTTTGTTAAGTTTTGCGCAAGTTTAATAGATGAAATTTCTCGGAATTGATGTCGGAACGGGCGGTTCACGCGCTGTTTTGATTGACGAACACGGAAAAATTCACGCGTCGGCAAACGCCGCACACCAAGCCTTTGCGTCGCCTGAAATCGGTTGGGCCGAGCAGGCGCCCGATGATTGGTGGCGGGCTTGCGTTTCGGTTATTCGCGAGATTTTGCAACAAATAAACCCGAAAGAAATCGGCGCCATCAGTTTTTCCGGACAAATGCACGGCTCGGTTTTGCTGGACGAAGCCGAAAAACCGCTGCGTCCCGCGCTTCTCTGGTGCGACCAGCGCACCGAAAAACAATGCGTTGAAATTACCGAAAAAATCGGCAAGGAAAAACTGATTGAACTTGTTTCTAATCCGGCGATAACCGGTTTTACCTTACCGAAATTGCTCTGGGTACGCGAAAATGAACCGCAAATCTGGGAACGTGTGAAAACCGTTTTGCTGCCGAAAGATTTCGTGCGGCTGAAACTTTCGGGCGATAAGGCGAGTGACGTGGCAGATTCTTCCGGGACGCTGCTTTTTGACGTGCAAAACCGCAAATGGTCAAGCGAAATGCTGGCGGCTTTTGAGATTGATAAAGGTTTATTGCCGGGCGTTTTTGAATCAATCGAAGTGACCGGCAAAGTTTCGGCTGACGGCGCACAGGAAACCGGTTTGCAAGCCGGAACTCTGGTCGTTGCGGGCGCGGGCGATAATGCGGCAGGTGCAATCGGAATGGGCATTATCCAGGCCGGAACGGTCAGCGCGACAATCGGAACTTCGGGCGTTGTTTTCGCCGTCACGGATGCGCCGAAAATTGATCTGAAAGGGCGAATCCACACGCTTTGCCACGCGATTCCCGCACGCTGGCACAATACGGGCGTGACGCAGGGCGCGGGACTTTCCTTAAAATGGTTTCGGGAAAATTTCGGCGAAGGGAAAAGTTTCGATGAATTAGTTGATGATGCCGCCAAAGTTTCAAGCGGTTCAGACGGCGCAATTTGGCTGCCGTATTTGATGGGCGAACGGACTCCGCACTTGGATGCAGCGGCGCGCGCCGCATTTGTCGGTTTGACGGTGAGCCATACGAAAGCGCATCTGACCCGCGCCGTTTTGGAAGGCGTAGCGTTTTCGCTGCGTGATTCGTTTGAGATCTTTAAGGAACTCGGCGCGGAAATTTCGCGCATCAGGCTTGGCGGCGGCGGCGCAAAATCCCCGCTTTGGCGGCAAATTCAAGCCGATGTTTATGGGCAAACGGTCGAAACCATCGAGGCCGATGAAGGTGCGGCGTTCGGTGCGGCGATTTTAGCCGGAGTCGGCGCCGGCGCGTGGAATTCGGTGGACGAAGCCTGTCAGCAAACAATTCGCATTGGCGAAAAAATTGAGCCGAATATTAAATCGGTTGAAAAATTAAATCGCAATTACGAAGCTTACAGATTGCTTTATGCCGCGCTTCGTCCGGCGATGAAAATTATTAGCGATTGAGAATAAAAAAATCATTTGCCCACGAAAGACACGAAATATACGAAATATAAAATCTTAAAATATTTTGTTTTTTTTCGTTTATTTCGTATGTTTCGTGGGCAAAAATTGGAGAAAACAAGTATGAACAATGGCAGATACACACCAAAACCGGAACATAAATTTACATTCGGACTCTGGACGGTCGGAAATCGCGGCGCAGACCCGTTCGGCACCCAGGTTCGCCGAAAACTTTCGCCGCCTGAGATTGTCGAAATGCTTGCCGAAGTCGGTGCCTACGGCGTGAATTTCCACGACAACGATTTGGTTCC
>JBDTZT010000763.1:0-2559 GCA_040005005.1 Actinomycetota bacterium | reverse complement strand
GAATGAATTTACGTTCAAAATAACGATTGTTGAACGCATCGAGAACAAGCAGAAACTGACAATTGAAATGCAGGAAGCAAAGTTAAAAGAAGAACTCGTAAATCTCGGCGTTGACGTGCCGAAAGATTTAACGATTTTCGATTTAACTTCCGTTTATATTTCGCGCAAAAAAACCAAGGACACGCTAGGAAGCAAAGATTATCGGCTGAAATTAAGAGATTTGGCGAAAATCGAAAAATTGCAGGAAATCGCTGACAAATTAAATATTGCCAACCTCGATTTGATCGAATCAACCCACAGCGAACTGACGACTTTCCGCAGAGAAACCAAAATGGAGGCTATCCGTGTCGCCCGCGCGAAAGCCGAATATATGCTCGGCGCAATCGGCGAAAAAGTCGGGAAACCTGTTTTTATTCAGGAAATTCCCGACGAAAATGAATCAAGAGTTTTTAATTATGGACTCAACAGCAATAGCAACAGCAGATCAAACACTATTTCAACCGAGTCGCAAGATTCCACAAACACTTTAACCTTTTCCAAAATCAAACTCAGATACGCCGTTTTGGCAAGGTTTGAAATCGAATAAGATCATAGATTGATTGAAAAAATTTATATTTCTCCTCTCAAAGCGTGAAACTTTTGCGCCAGATTTCGTGTCTATCGGTTGCAGGAGAACTTAAAAATGAAAATTCTGACATTATTCAGCTTTTTTGTGCTGTTTGCAGGCGGAGCTCTTTCTCAAAAACCGATTACACCTTTGCTCGCAACGGAAAATATGCCGGTTTTGAAATTTAGAAACGAAATAAAAGTCGGCGGTTTCGGCGAATATATCGTCGCCAAAAGGTTTTTCGACGATGAAGACCGGCTCGTCACTGTCACAAATTTCGGAATTCAATATTGGAATTCAAAAACCGTCGAACTTGTTAAAAGTGTTCCACACGAAATCCTGAATTTGGAAAAATTTGATACCTTGATCGTGATCAGTCCGGACGGAAGCAAAATGATCGTCACCGACGCTTTTAATTTCAGCCTTAAAAAACTTTTGGGCAAAAAAGCAAACCTTCCGGCGATGGTTTACAGCCTCGAAACAGGCAAGCAGCTCGCCGTTTTACAGCGACCGGAAAACTCGATCCGGCGCGGCGTTTGGAGTCGTGACGGCAAAACTCTCGTTACGTTCAGCAATTCTTTCGGCGAAGGATATAATACGGAAATTTCCTTCTGGGACGGCGAAACACTGGAATTTCGCGGTTCGATTTCCGCCAATAAATGGAATTATCTGACCCGCGACGGTGAAAAATTTATCACGACTTCGGGCATTACGAAAAACACTTTCGGCTACAAATTTGAAAAACCGAACAGCATTAACATCTGGAACACGCAAACCGGAAAAATCGATAAAACCTTTTCGCTGACCAATGAAAAATCTCTAAAACATATTCGCATTACCGGCGACGAAAAATTCTTGCTGGCTGAAAACGATAAACGGATTATTTTATTAAATCTGGAAAACGGCGTTCAGCAAAATTTTTCCGCGAAAGATTCGACCTCGATTGACGGCGCCCAGTTAAGCAATGACAAACATTTTCTGGCGGCGGAAAACAACGGGAAAATTCTCGTTTGGGAAACAAGCGGAAACGGTTTGCCGAAATTCGAGATCACGCCGCCAACACCTGTCGGGAAAGAAAAACTGACGACCGATCTGCTCGGATTTTCCAACGACAGCAAACACGTCGCAATTTCACAGCTCAAATACAAAAAAGTTTTGTTGGTTTTAAGCGTTCCGACACCGATTGACACCGAATTTTACGACTTGCAAACCAGCCAGCTAAATCCGAATTTGAGTTTATTTATCAACAATCTTACTTCTATTTCTTCGGCTGACCGACGCTTTGCCGTTGTCCGCGATTGCAGCGGAGCGCAGATGTTCGATATTGAAAAACAGCAAAAATTGTTTAGTTTTCCATTAAATTGCAAATCGGGCGAAATAAGTTCATACGAAAACGGCGAAACAAAAACGGAAACCTATTATTACAACGACGACATTATCGCTTTTCACCCGAAAAAAAATGTCAGCCTGGTTGTGAAAGACGATGTTTTGGAAATTTACGGCGTAAATCCTGACAAAAAGCGTCTGCAAATTATTGATGCACCGCGAAGTTTGAGCAAAAAATTTACCCGAACGCCTTTTTCAAACGGTTCGCTTGCCGACCTTTTTTCGACCATCGAAAATACGGTTGATTCATTAGATCCCGAACTCGACACCGTCACCGCCGGATTTTTGCGCGACGGCGAGGTGGTTTTTGCGACCAGCGCGGATTTACGTTCGGTTTTCTTTTGGGATGTTGATAAAAATTTGATTGAATAAACTTTTCAAGACCGGTTTTATTTCAAATTGTCTTTTGTGAGAATTTTAAAAGTGTCACAGTTGAAATCTCAATAATTACGAAGTGCGCTAAATTTTATCTGAGGTAAAATAATGCAACGGACATTTTTTATATTTTTATTATTTATTTTTGGTCTAACTTTGATCTCACAGGCACAAACATCGCCGCTTTCAAA
>JBDTZT010000110.1:0-8556 GCA_040005005.1 Actinomycetota bacterium | reverse complement strand
CGGTCAGCGTCGCCGTTTCCGCCAGCGGAATATTGACCGGCTCTTGTTTTTGGAAGATACAGCCTTTCATACAATCGTTGCAGATGCGGTGACCGGTTCCGGCGCACATCGGATTGTCAATGACAACCAGCGCGAGCGAACCGATTGAATCGCCCTGGCGTTTCAAAAGGTGCATTTCCGAGATTTTTTCATCTAATGGACAGCCTTCGGTTTTGATCCCCAAAGGATTACGTTTCGGTGCGCCGTCTTTTTCCCGAAGTCCGGTCGAACACGAATCTTTATCGCGTTCGTGGCAAATCAAGCAATAATCAACTTCCGCCAAAGCATCGCGCTGCGTGCCGCGCTCATCGGTTAATTTAAAACCGTCGCGGCGGCGCATATCACGCTCGCGCCCGCGCATAATATTGTGCAGTTTGGGTTCGGGATGAATCAGATGCACGAGATTTTGATAATCGAGCGGGTGCGGAATTTTGAACGCATACCATTTCTTTTTGCGCTCGTGAAACTGAATCGCCGACCACGCTTCGAGAATTTGCAAAACGGCTTTGACCTGCAAAATTTCTCCAACGCCTTCGATTTCGATAATATTGCGCTCAAAAACTTTGCCGAAGGTTTTTTCTTTCAGTTTGTCGTAAGCCTTACTGATTTTATTCAGCGTTTCCTGAATTTCGGCGGTAATTTCCTGATTTTTCGTCAATGATTCTTCCGCCTCGACGAGTTTATTCGTCACAAAAGCAATCGCCAATTCTTCGTCATAAACGAGCGTTTCATCAAACGCCGCAAATTTAAATTCTCTTAAAGCTTCAGTTAATTCGGCTTCGTTTAGCTCCGTGACTTTTTCCGCCGGGTATTTTTTGCCGGCGCGGCGTTGGACGAAAAATTTGTATTTCCAGAGCGGACTTTGCTCTTGAATCTCGCGTTCGAGCTCGCCGCGTTCTTTCGTGATGCCGAACATTTTGCCGATAAAGCGCGAAAGATACGGCGCGGAATCGGTGAGGATATTTGATTCGACCCGTTTTTCGTGAGCTGCGCCGCCGGTTTCAATATATTCGGTTAGTGATTTATGTAAAAGTGCGTTTTCCTGTTTCAGTTCTTCGTAAAATTTTTCGGCTAATTCGCGTAATTTAACGGCATCAAACAAATCGGAGTATTTGAAACCGACAATGCCCAAATCAAAATCGTGATTTGTAGATTCAAGTTCTTTTTCGGAAATTCCAGTCATATTTAAGTTTATAAATTGAAAAAATATAATTTTTTGCCAAACGGAAATTATATCATTTGCGCTTTGGTCAAAACAAAAGCGGTAACGCCGGCGGCGGATTTTTTTGCCTTACCGGCAAAAAAGTTGTATATTCTACATATATTTGTTAAGAGTTAGCGGATAATTCAGGCATAAATGTGTTATAAAGATAGTTTTGCCAATGTCCGCTGAAGATTTAAGAGGTTTTACAAAAGAAGTATGGAAAAAGACGAGCGGCTGATACCTTTACCGACCACCAAAGAGGTAGAACTCTCCACACACGAATATCCGGCGGCTTATTCGCCGATTTATGAAGAGGAAGGATTTAGCGAACAACGTTCACTTCGTGAATATTTTAATGTCATCTATAAACGTCTGCCGCTGATTTTGGCGTTGGCGATTGTCACGACCTCGGTGGTTGCGTTTTATATGTATCGTCAGCCTTCTCAGTATGAAGCAACGGCAACGATGATAATTGAACCGCCGAAACCGAAAATGACCTCAAAAGATTCGATCAACATTAATTTCGGCGGCGATGCAAACTATACAAATACGCAATTAAAACTTTTGCAAAGCACTGATTTGATGCGCGATGTCGTCGTGCGTTTGGGCTTGCACCGCGACGCAAATCTTTTTGCCAATCAAAATAAGGGCATTCTGGAAACTCTTCGTTCATTTTTCTCAGGCGATAAAAGCAAGACCGAAAAAGAATCGTCCCTGCCGCTTTTGACGGAAAATCCCGATGGTTCCGAAAAAACCGAGAAAATTATCTTATCGCCCGAAGAACGGGAACGAGCCGATAAATATGCCGGAGTATTTTTAGGCGGTTTAAAAGTCGAACCGATTGACAAGACAAATCTCGTCAACATTACCATCCAAAACACAAATCCCGACCTTGCCGCAAAAGTTGCCGATATGACCGCGAATTTGTTTATCGAAAAAACTGTCGAACGCGAAACCAGCGGTGCGAAAGACACTTATGAAAAACTGAGCAAATCAATTGAAGACCTCAAAAATACGATTGCCAATCAAGAAACTAATCTTATCAAAAGTATGCAGGAATCAAATCTTCCCCTGCAAAACGGCAAAGGAAATGATTTTAATGCCGAAAGACTGCAAACCATCAGCTCAAATCTGCTTGCGGCGGAAGACGACCGCCGAAAGATTCAAGCCCAATACGAAGCCGCTCAAAGAGCCAGTGACGGTAAAGGCGGCATTCTTTCAGTCGTACCCGATAACAAAGCGATCTTAGCGGCACGCGAACAAAACCTCAAACGTCAGGCCGATCTGGAAAAGCGGATTGAAGACATCAGCAAGCAAGTTCAGGAAGCCGAAACAGAAAAAGCGACGTTAGAAGTAAAATACACCTCGGAATATCCCGACGTAAAAAAAATCGACGCAAAAATTGAATCATTAAAACAAAATAAGGAGCGGCTGCAAAAGGAAGTTTCGGAAAAAATCGAATCGGAAGGCACCAAGCTCATCAAAAATTCGGAGCGAGAAGTTTTGACGGGTTTGCAGGCGCAATTGCAAGCGGCCCAACGCCGCGAAGATCAGCTTCGCGCCGATTATAATAAAGAGGCCGCGTCAGCTAATATTCAAGGTATTGACGAAACCAAATTAACCACTCTGAAACGCGAGGTGGAAACCAATCGCGGACTTCTTGATACCTATACGCAAAGACAAAAAGAACAGGAACTGGCCATCAGCAGCGGTCGTCCGGACAATTTAAAAGTGAGCACCGAAGCGGTCAAACCGATGGCCCCGATCGGACCGCAAAGAAACCGCAACATCATTGTCGCGTTTCTGATTTCATTGGCGGCGGGGATCGGTCTGGCGTTTTTGCTCGATTATCTTGATGATTCAATCCGCACGTCCGATGATGTCGGCAGACATCTCGGATTGCCGACGCTCGCCCTGATTCCGCATCAAGTCAATAGCGAAAAACGCAAACTCACCTTAGCCGCGAAAAACGGCGGCGGAACTTCAATGGCATTGGTGGCGCTCGAAGATACGCGCTCGGCGATGGCTGAGGCGTATCGTCATCTGCGGACATCTTTGCTCTTTTCGTCTGCCGGAAAACCGCCGCAGACGATTCTCGTCACCTCGTCGCAGCCTTCGGAAGGCAAAACGACGACGGCGATCAACACGGCAATCACACTCGCGCAATCGGGCGCGGATGTTGTCATTATAGACTGCGATTTGCGCCGTCCGCGTCTGCACAGCCATTTTGAATTGGATAATACGGCGGGTTTGACAAATTATCTGTCGGGCGAGAAAAACACCGACTTGCTGATGAAACCGTTTCCGGGTCTGCCAAAATTAAAGGTCATCACGAGCGGTCCGATTCCGCCGAATCCGGCTGAACTTCTGAGTTCAAACGAGATGAAAAATCTTTTGCAGTTTTTGCGTGGAAACTTCAAACACGTCATCATTGATTCGCCGCCCGCGATTTCATTTACCGACGCGGCGATTCTTTCGACACTGGTTGACGGAGTTGTGCTGGTGGCAATGGCGGGCAAGAGTTCGATTCATCTGATGCGCCGTTTCAAACAGCGTTTGAGCAACATCGGGGCGCGGATTTACGGCGTGGTCTTAAACGGCATCAAATCCGATTCGGTCGAATACGGCTATTACGGCTATGGTTATACTTACAATTATTACACTGCCAACGAGGACGATTCGACCCCGCTGATGGAAGAAGTTCAAACAGTCACTTCGATTCAGGATACGAAAAGCTAATTATAAATGAGAAGTAAGAAGTGAGAAATCTGAATTGTTTTTACTTCTTACTTCTCATTTAAAAAAGTTTTTAAAGACGCTTCCCAATTCGGCAAAGGTTTCAACCCGAATTTTTCGCTGAACAGACAGGCTAATTTTGAAGATATGGGGCGCGGCGCGGGACGTTTCAAACTATCTGCCGCCGCAGGTTCCAATAATTTCGTGTTAAAACCCTTCAACTCGCACACTTTTTCCGCAAATCCCGCATAACTCGTACCTTCACCGGAATTTGTCGCGTGAAAAATGCACGGCAAATCAAGTTCGGCGAGTTCACGCAGTCGTTTTGCCAGATCATTTGCAAAAGTCGGCGTGCCGAACGAATCGTAAATCGCTTTGATAGATTTTCCGTCCGCCAAGAGCTTATCCATAACGCTCAAAAAATTTGTGCCGCCGTGCCCGTAAATCCAGCCCGAACGCACAATGATCGAACGCGCGTAAGCTCTATGCGCCAGATTCTCGCCCAAAAACTTCGCTTGCGCATAAATGCTTTGCGGATTCGGCGTATCGCGCTGTGTGTAAAAGCCGATTTTCGTGCCGTCGAAAACGTAATCGGTCGAGATCGTGACGAAAACGCAGTCGTGTTTTTTCGATGCCTGCGCGAGATTCTCAACGCCGGCGACATTAGCCGCAAAGCATTTTTCTTCGTTTGTTTCACTGCCGTCAACGTCTGTATATGCTGCACAATTGATCACAGCCTCGAATTTTTCGCGCTCGAAAAAGTCAAAAACCTGTAATTGATCGCCAATATCAAACTCTTGCCGCGTTAGCGCAAATGTCTCGTCGCCGATTGACCGGCAATATTTCGCAGTTGCCTTGGCAACCATTCCGTTCGCGCCCGTGATGAGAATTTTCATAATTATTTCAAACTTGCTCCGTACATTTCCTGGTAATAATCACGATACACGCCGTTGCGGATGTGACCGACCCAATCCTGATTTTCCTGATACCAGCGAATCGTTTTCAGTAAACCTTCTTCCCAAGTTGTCAGCGGTTTCCAGCCGAGTTCAATTTCGGCTTTGTCGGCCTCGATCGCGTAACGGCGGTCGTGTCCGAGACGGTCGGCGACAAATTTTATCAGGCTGTGCGGTTTCCCGAGCGCGTCTAAGATAGCTTTGACTACGTCAATGTTGTATCGCTCGTTGCGGGCGCCGATGTTGTAAACTTCCCCTGAACTTCCGCGCTCAAAGGCAAGCCAAATCGCCCGGGCGTGGTCTTCGACAAAAATCCAGTCGCGCACGTTTCGCCCGTCGCCGTAAACTGGCAAAGGCTCATCGTCAAGAGCGTTAGCAATCATCAGCGGAATCAATTTTTCGGGAAACTGGCGCGGTCCGTAATTGTTTCCGCAGCGCGTAATAACCGTATCAAGCCCGAAAGTCGCGCGCGCCGCCAGGACAAAATGTTCCGCCGCCGCCTTTGATGCCGCGTAGGGCGAATTCGGTTTGAGTGGCGAAATTTCCGTGAAATAAAGATTGCTTTCATCTGGCAAACTGCCCATTACTTCGTCGGTTGATATATGGCAAAATCTTTTAACTTTTTTCGCCCGCGCCGCGTCGAGCAAAATCTGCGTGCCGAGAACATTCGTCAACACAAATTCGCTTGCCGAACTAATTGAACGGTCAACGTGCGATTCGGCGGCGAAGTTGAAAACTGCTTCGCAAGCATCGGGTAAAGCATTCAAAACCGCATCTTTATTACAAATGTCGCCTTTCACGAATTTATGGCGCGTTTCGTCCAAACCCTTTAAGTTTTCAGGATTTCCCGCGTAGGTTAAAGCATCGAAATTAATGATTTCAACGTCTGTAGTTTCCTGCAAAATCAAGTGAATAAAAGCAGAACCGATAAATCCCGCTCCGCCTGTTACGAATATAGTTTTCATATCATTTCAATTACGAATTACAAATTACGAATTGCGAATTAAAAGAAATTGTTTCCATAATTCGCAATTCGTAATTTGTAATTCGTAATTTATTTATCCAAAAGCCGCATTTGCTTGAGCAAAACGTCCGCGTATTTTTTTGGTGTATTGATGTTTTTTAAGATAACCTTGCCGCCGTCTTCGCTGGCATTATCAATAACGAGATTGCCGAAACCGAGCATTCTCTGCGTGATCGTCGAAGAAACCGAAACGTCCTGAATCGAGCGAAGCGGCACGTTGCGCGAGTTTTGAAAAATAAATCCTTCGTCAATTTCGACCTTGGCATCGGTCAGCGTGTAGCGCACCATTTTTTGCCGCAAGTGGTAATACGCCGGAATCAGAAACAAGGCAAGACCAAACAAAACCGCAATTAAGGTCGAAACCGACGAAATAAACACGCTGAAAAAAGCGACTAATAAAAGTGCGCCGAGGGCCGCCAAAACGTAGCCCATTTTGACAAACATCAGCGTCGGGCTGATCGAAAATACCTTTATTTCTTCGCTTTCGCCACCCGTTTCCGCGCTAAACTTGCGCGCCACCCGCGTTTCTTCTTCAGCTTCGAGCGCGCTTCCGCACTTCTGGCAATAAACCGCTTCATCCGAATTGTTTGCGCCGCATTTTGTACAAAACATAAGATATTAGTGCATAGTTTATAGTGCAAAATGCATAGTGAAAGATATTTATCTATGCATTTTGCACTATAAACTATGCACTGTTTGACATCATACCGCAGTTAAGAATTTCGCACAAAAAAAAGCGGTCAACAACGCTGCTGACCGCGAATCTTTTTCAGACAAAAGAGGAGAAGAGATTCACACTCTCCGTGAAAGACTATGAAAACTTATTGATTAACCAGCCGCATTTTGCCGTCAGGCATTTTGATTGCCAAGGCGTTTGCTTCATAAACCGTCAACGGTTTTGATTCTTTCTTTTCTAATTTAACGGCTTGTTGGATGGTAACTTTTTTGACCGTGTTAATATAGTTCGGATTGGAAACTGCCGTGTAACGCGCCGTAATGCGGCGAACATATTCCTGCGTTTCACGATACGGCGGAATTTGGTTGCCGTATTTCATCACAGCCCCTTCGCCTGCATTGTAACCGGCCAGAGCGAGCGAAACATCGCCGCCGAAAATGTTGAGTAGCCAACGCATATATTTCACGCCGCCCTCGATATTTTGTTTCGGGTCATAGATATTTGTTACGCCGAAACGAGCTGCCGTGCCGGGCATCAACTGCATTAATCCGCGGGCGCCTTTGTAAGAAGTCGCCGTGATTTTGAAAGTTGATTCCTGATGCATCTGCGAATAAATCAGAAGCGGGTCAATGCTGTAGCGTTTGCAGGAATCCACAATATAAGAATCAATCACCGCGTCGCCGGTTGTAAATCCGCCCATCACATTCCCTGAAGACATTGTCATTTTCGTGAAACTGACATTTGTCAGGCTGTTTTTCGCCCCTAACCCGTCCTGCACACTCATTGTTGATTGAACGGTTTTTTGAACCAATTTTTTATCACCTTTTTTAGTTCTTTTCGTTTTGACGACGGGCGTTTGCGCGATGATCGGCTTGAAAGCAATCTGAACTCCTTTTGATGTGTCAAAGTTGTCAAAAACCCGTGAGCGCGTTTGAGCTGCGGCGGAAACCGTCAAAAAGCAGAAGACAGCGATTGTAAGAAGAATCTTTTTCATATTTATAGTCATGAATAGTTCAATCCTGATTTTGTTGATGGGCTTTTATTATTTTTTTAGACTGGTATTAATGCTTCAACCGCTCCGGTTTTTCGAGCGTCTATACTTAATTAAAATTGCTAAAACACCCGTCATTCCAAAAAAGATTTGTTTATTTTAAACATTTTTTTACAAATAAAACAAATTCCCTTACTCTTATCGGTCAAATGCCGGATTTTCTTAAGTAACTTTTCTTTTCAGTTATTTTCTGCTTTCGCGTTGCTTTTACATCGCGCAAACTTTCGTTATTCTTAATCTATGCTGTATCTTTCGCAGATTTTGGGTCGCCCGATTTTTGACGCGGAAGGCGAGAAAATCGCTTCTATTCGTGATGTCATTGTGCGTTATGGCGAAGAAGATTATCCGTCCGTCGTCGGACTTGTCGCCCGTTACCGCCGCCGCAATTTTTTTATGTCGCGCACGCGAATTTCATCGCTAAGTGAAAGCGGCGCACGAATGAACTCGGAAAAACTCAATCTCAAACCTTTTACGCGCCGCGTCAATGAAGTGTTGCTGGCGAAAGACGTTTTGGATAATCAATTGATTGACGTTGACGGCAAACGCGTCGTGCGCGTCAACGATGTACAGATTATCGAAGTCAGCGATCAGTGGCGCGTAAGCGGCGCCGATGTCAGTCTGCAGGGATTTTTGCGCCGTCTGATGCCGAAAGGTTTTTACGGCAGTTCGCGGATTGTCGAAGTCATTGATTGGGCGGATGTCGGTTATCTCGCCACCGACGCGGCTTCGACGACCGTTAAATTAAAATCACAGAAAGTAATACCGGCTGCATCCGTCACCGTAAAATTATATATACCTGCTAAATCAACCGTGCCGGTACCCGTTAAATCAACTGTTTGAAGTTCCGGATTATTTTTCAATGCATCCAGGCAC
>JBDTZT010000762.1:0-2561 GCA_040005005.1 Actinomycetota bacterium | reverse complement strand
AATGCCGCTAAAGGAAAATTTTAGTAAATAAAAAATGGAGAGACGAGCAATGAACAATGAAGAAAAACGTCCGATGGCGGCGGAATTTGAAGGCGAAAAACTGCCGTATCCGGCGAAGCAGTCGGAGATGAAGCGACAGCCGGACAGCGATTTATCAAATTATAAACCGGCGGGAAAGTTAAAAGACAAGGTTGCGATTATCACGGGCGCGGATTCCGGCATCGGTCGTGCCGTGGCAATGGCGTTTGCAATGGAAGGCGCGCGCGTAGCGATTGTTTATAACGAAAATGACGACGATGCAAACGAAACAAAACGCCTGTGCGAAGCGAAAGGCGGCGAATGTTTGGTTATAAAATCCGATGTGCGCTACAAACAAATGTGTTTCGACGCGGTTAAAAAATGCGTTTCGGAATTCGGCGGCTTGAATATTTTGGTCAACAACGCCGCGTTTCAAAAGGCGCAGAAAAATTTTGAAGATATTGAAGAAGAAGATTTGCGCCGCACATTTGAAACAAACATTTTGGGCTACTTTTTTATGGCGCAAGCCGCGCTTCAGCATCTCTCGCAAGGAGATGCGATTATCAATACGGGCAGCATCGTCGGCAAAACCGGCATTCCGATTCTGATTGATTATTCTTCGACGAAAGGCGCGATTCATTCATTTACAAAATCGCTCGCGCTGAATTTGGGCGAGAAAGGAATTAGAGTCAACTCGGTTGTTCCCGGTCCGGTGTGGACGCCGAATATTCCCGGCACGATGCCGATTGAAGAAGTCGAAAATTTCGGACACGAAGTCGCCTTAAAACGTCCCGGACAACCCGAAGAATTAGCTCCGGCTTATGTTCTGCTCGCTTCCGGCGACGGCAGTTTTATGACCGGCTGTCTGCTCGACGTAACGGGCGGAAAATTATCGAGCGACGCCTGAAATTTTCAAATTTTATGAGAGACCCAGTGAAAAATTTCCCTTCAAAAAATATCCGCGAGTTAATTGAAAGCAATTTTGTAACCGAGCCGACGCGCCGCGTGTTAATGGAAAGATTCGATTACGCCCGCGATTACGAGTCGCAGTTTTTCAATCAAAAAGAATTCGACACACTTAAAGCCGTTTGCGACGCGCTCGCGCCGTCCGGCGTTGTGCCTTGCGATTTTGTCGCCGGAGAAATTGACCGGCGGCTTTTCGAGAACAAAGGCAACGGCTGGCGTTACGACGAAATGCCGCCGGATGCGGACGTTTACCGCATCGCGCTGCCGATTTTCGACCGCGCCGCGCGGCATTTTTACGATGCCGATTTTGCCGCCGTGACAAACGAACAGCGCGTCGAAATTGTGCGAAAGCTGCGCGATGGCGGCGGCGAAATGTTCGGCGAAATACCGCCGGATTTTTCCGTAACGCGCTTTTTCGAGGAGCTGTTCGCCGAATTCGTTGAACTGTTTTACTCGCACCCGCTCGCGCTTGAAGAAATCGGCTACATCGGTTTCGCCGACGCGCGCGGTTGGGAACTAGAAATTCAGGGTTCAAGGTTCAAAGTTCAAAGTCAGCCAGAAATTCAAAGTTCAAAGTTCAAAGTTCAAAGTGTTTCGACAATCCAAAATCCAAAATCTAAAATCCAAAATAAAACGGTTGATGCCGTCGTCATCGGCACGGGCGCGGGCGGCGCGCCGATTTTGGCGAGATTGGCAAACGCCGGTTTGAAAGTCGTCGCGCTCGAAGCCGGAAAGAGTTTCGATTACCGTAAATTTGCGACCGACGAACGCGAGCAGAGCAAGTTATTTTGGACTGACGAACGCTTGAGCGCGGGCAAGAATGCCGTCGCGTTTGGCAATAACAATTCCGGCTGCGGTGTCGGCGGCTCGACTCTTCATTTTACGGCTTACACGCCGCGCCCGCAGGATGATGATTTTCGGCTGTTTTCAGATTTCGGCGTCGGGCGTGATTGGTGTTTGAGTTATGAAGATTTAGAACCGTATTTCGACGAACTCGAATGGTTTTTAGGAATTTCGGGCGCGTCGCCGTATCCGTGGGGTAAGCCGCGCAAAAAAGGTTACCCGCTGCCGCCGCTGCCTCTAAATGGCGCGGCGCGATTGATGCAAACGGCTTGCGGGCGATTGAATATCAAAACCGCGCCCGCGCCGAACGCCGCCGTTTCACAAGATTATTTTCAAGAGAAAATCGGTTGGCGACGCGCCTGCACCAATCGCGGTTTTTGTCAGGCGGGCTGTTCGACCGGAGCTAAGGGAGCGATGGACGTAACCTTTTTGCCGCTGGCAGTAAATTACGGCGCGGAGATTCGCAGCGAATGTTTCGTCACCGAATTTGAATTTGATTCGACCGGCAAAATCAAAGCGGTTGTTTACTCGCAAAACGGCGAGATAAAAAAACAACTTTGCAAAAATGTTTTCTTATGCGCGGGCGGAATCGAAACGCCGCGTCTTCTTTTAATCAACAATCTGGCGAATCGAAGCGGGCAAGTCGGACGTAATTTTATGGCGCACACGGGCGTTCAAATCTGGGGCGTTTTCGACAAGGAAATTTTCCCGCACAAAGGCATTCCCGGCGGTTT
>JBDTZT010000761.1:0-2564 GCA_040005005.1 Actinomycetota bacterium | reverse complement strand
GAAGAAGAAATGATGCTTTGAGCATTTTGAAGCAAATAAACAATGCCTTATTTGAAACTTTTGAATATTCGCCCGAGGCCACAAATGTTGATTCGCCAATTGACGAAGCGATCACCAAACGAAGCGGTGTTTGTAAGGATTTTGCGAATATTATGATTGCCCTCATCCGCGAATTAAAAATTCCTTGCCGATATGACTGCGGATATTGGTTTCACCGCGACGACGACCGCAGTTATCTCGCGCAGAATGCAACCTACGCCTGGGTGGAAGCCTGTTTGCCGAGACTCGGCTGGATCGGTTTTGACCCAAAGAACAATTTAATTTGCGCAGAACGTCATATTCGAGTTGCCGTCGGTCGAGATTATTTAGACGTGCCGACCCGCGGAATTTTTAAAGGGAATGCCGACAGTGAATTGAGCGTCGCCGTGCGGGTCACTAGCGCTGGTTTGGAAGAACTCGAAACCCAAAAAGAATCCTTCCCGAAACCGTCAATATTTCAAAGCTCGATCCAACGACAAACCGAAATACAGGCTCAACAGAAACAATGATTGACCAAGATTCAACCTTAATTTACCTCGGAATAATTGAAAGTTGAGAGCTGGTCCGATTAATCTGTATCAGACTTCAAATTTAATTTCTCATTATAAATATTGAACTGCTAGTTAGCCGAAAACATTCATTGATTGATTTTTGATTGTCGAAATTTTGCCGGCACATATAATCGTTCAATCAGATGAGTTCTTTAAATTCGGCATCATTAATAAATTTTCTGGGTTTTTCTCTCGGCGCGGCACTCTATTTAATTTGGCTAGCGGTAATTGCACGGCGTCCAAGTTTATACTCTCGAAAAAAAGACAAAAAAACAATCTTTCAAAAAGAAAATTCTCGGCAGGCGCAAATTAATCCGAATTTTCTCTTTAACGCGCTGACAATTATCTGTTATCTCATTGATACCGCACCCAAAAGAGCCTTAGAAACTTTGAGGCAGCTAACGGAACTTTTGCGCGGTGGGCTGCGTTCGGGCAGCGAATTTCAAACACTCGGCGATGAACTGAAACTGATTCGCGCTTATCTGGAAATTGAGCGGGTCCGTTTTGAAGAGAGATTGATAATTGAAATTGACGTTCCCGAAAACCTTTTATCCTTTCACGTTCCGTCACTGATTCTTCAGCCGCTTGTCGAAAATGCGATCAAACACGGTGTATCACTGAAAAAAGAAGGCGGAATTATCAAAATCGCCGCACAATGCGATGCTCACAGCCTTATTTTGCAGATCGTTGATACCGGAATCGGCGTCAATCGGGAAGAACTATCGAAACGCCGCATCAGCCGCATCGGACTCAATAATATTGAACAGCGGTTGCGTTTATATTTCAATAATGCGGCGAATTTAACGATTGATAGCCGGGTCGGTTATGGAACAACGGCTGAAATTAGAATTGACTTGAAAATGTTCGATTCGCAAGCGCCTTTGATTCCCCGACCAAAAATAAAACAGAGAGCTTTGAGATAAGCAAAAAAAATAAAATTTATGGAAACCAAATTACGAATAGTTATTGCTGACGATGAGCGGCCGGCGCGAATGTTTCTGCGGGCGATGCTCGAAACCTTTGACGATACGGAGGTTGTCGGCGAAGCGGAAAACGGCACTCAAGCGGTCGAAATGATCGAACAAATAAAGCCCGATCTCGCTTTGCTTGATTTGCAGATGCCGGTCGTGACCGGTTTGGAAGCAGTCAAATTAATAAAAAAAAGATTAATGCCGCTCGTCGCTTTCGTCACCGCCTATGACGAATATGCCGTGCAGGCATTTGAAATCGGTGCGGTTGATTACCTGCTCAAACCGGTTGATCGTTCCCGTCTTCGGGAAGCCTTAAACCGGGCCCAGGAAAGGCTCGAACAAAGCGATTTCCGTGAAAGCGAAACAAAAAAAATCATGCTGGCGACTGAAATCTACGAAGAACATATCAAACAACCAATTCTGGAAAGAATTCCGGTCAAATATCACGAAGCAATCGTTTTGGTTCCCGTCGAAGAAGTTATTTCGATTGTTGCCGATGCCGAGCTTTTACACATCACGACGATTGACAATACTCGCTATACGATAAATTTCCGGCTGAAGGATTTGGAAACCCGGCTTGATCCGGCAAAATTCGTCCGTCTTTCGCGTGGTGCATTGGTAAATCTTAAAATGATTACACATGTCAATCCGATGCCGGGCGGAACATATTCAGTTTCGCTTAAAAATAATCAGGAAATAAACGTCAGCCGCCTTCAATCAAAACTCTTTCGCCAACAGTTTTTGAGAATGTAGGAATTAAGTTTGTAAACAATGATTCAAATATGCTGTTTTAGTAAAAAATATTGCAAGCCGTTAATTGTGCAAATTTAACCACTCATTAAAAAAAAAGACATTTAGAAAAAAATCACTTATTTTAATAAAAAAAAAACTATAAAGTTGTCAATTATTCTTTGTGATTAGTTTAGAAATAAAACATTTACGAACATTATGAAATATCAATTAATTAAAAAAGTCGCGGCCTTAATTCTGTTTGGGCTGAGTT
>JBDTZT010000760.1:0-2573 GCA_040005005.1 Actinomycetota bacterium | reverse complement strand
CGGCGGTATTATCATTTTTGTTGCCTGAATTGGCGGCGGACGAAAAATAAAGCGCACCGGCTTGCGAACCGACTGTTACTTCATTGACCGATTGAATCAGAAGACCGGCGTTGGTCGGTGAAACGACACTCGGGGCTTGACCGTTTTGAAACGGCGATTCAACAAAATAGGTAAAGTCGTCAATAATAATGTCGCAGCCGGCGGTGCGTAAATCCTTAATGTTTTGAGCAAAACTCGCCAGACTGGTGTTGGCGGTGGCATAATAAAGTGTTGCGCCCGGAGCCGTATCATAAACGATTTGAAGCATTGCGGTGCCTTCGTCACCGGTGCCGGCCTGCCCCGGCAAAATGTTGACCGTCGCGGGCAGATCGCCCGAAGCCTGTGCCAACGCTAAACTATTCACGCCGTCCGAAAGCACGCCGATTTTTAAACCTGTTCCGGTCGCGCTCGTTAATTGACGGGCAATATTGGCGCGGTGCGTGATGTCGCCTTGCGAAGTAACCGTTCCGGTTGAGGGAATTAAGTTGCTCGAAAGAATCGAATTGAGATAATCGCGGACATTTTCAGTGCGGTTCGCAAAATTTCCCGAAGTCCCGGTTTTGATCAGCCGCGGCGCAGAACTGTTAAATGATCTAACCAGGTCGGTATCTTGCGCCGGTTCGATATTGTTGGTCGTCGCATCCATTTTCGGCTGCACGAAAATAATTTCATCCATTCCGGCGAGCGATTCGATCTCGGTAATCGGAATTCGTGCCGTTACGCTTCGATACTGCGGAAACGAAGCGATAATGACGGCATTGATAGCTTTTAAGTGCCTCATTAATCGGTCTGATACATTAGCCGTCAGATCAATGTCAATAAAGCCGGATTCGTCAACCTTCAAGTCCGTGTCGAGGGTCGGAACGCCGCTCGCAATCGCTTCATTGCGCTGCATCTTGATTTGGTAGAGAAGACGCGAATCTATTTTCTTTTGCGCGGGTGTGCGCGATTCTTTTTCCTGCTCGAGAGCCTCGATTTGCTGCAGAGCTTGCGGACTGATTTTTCCGTCATCTTCAGCATTGATCGTCACCGAAGATTTTTTGGGAGACGCCGCCATGGTTTTTGAGCTATTGAAAACCGGAAAGATTCCGCTTGCCGTCATAACGGCAAAGCCGATTAAAACTAAACAGACTGAAAGAATCAGACTTTTTCCGAACCATTTTCGGGGTTTGTCTGGTTGAATGGAGTTTTGGGTATTTTTACTTTTTGACCCGTGTTTTTTCATAATTAATTTTCCTTTTGTTTTGGCGGATAATAGCTTACTGCTCTTATACGGAATAAATTTATAGTGTTTGGCAAAACCCTAAAGACATTAAACCTGATAATGACCAAACTCAGAGAGCCTAAATCGTTTTGATCACATCTATTTTAAATCTTCGACGACGAGCGAATAATTTCGCTTATTCAGTTAAGCAGGATATTTTTGCCGGGAAGCCGATTAATCAAATCGCAAAATAGAATCTAACCTTACCTAATTTAACGACATTTGTGTTTTTCAGCCGTTAATACGCGAGAAAAAGTGAAACGGTTTACAAAAAATTAGATAATGTTTATTTTAATATCACTATTGAATAAAAAAGTCATCATAAAAACTGATAAAATGAGCGTTTTATGAAAAAAAGGCTGACGGTCAAAGAAATTCTTTCGACTGTCAGCCTTTGGTTTGAAGAAAGAGGTGGAAAACCTTGAACTTCAAAGTTTTCCACCTCTTCCGGTTATTTACGGAATGTAACGCGAAGGAGCCGGAATGTCCGACGAAAGACCGAACGGAACCGCCGCGACACCCGCCGTCGAGCGGTTGAGCCACCACGTGCCGTTGCGATAGATCGCCTCGTCATCCTTGCCGTCGCCGTCATAATCACCCGGCACGGGCACATCCGCCGCCAGTCCGAAGTTGATGATGTCGACCGCACCGTTCGTGCTCCGCAGAATATACCAGACTCCGCTGCGATAAACCGCGACATCTTCTTTGTTGTCGCCGTCATAATCGGCCGGGACGGGTTTGTCGCCGGCGAGTCCGAAGTTGGTCACCGTGACGGCGCCGCCGCTGTTGGCGATCCACCATTGACCGTTGCGATAGATGGCAATATCGGTCTTGCCGTCGTTGTTGTAATCGGCTCTTACCGGAATATCGCCGGCTGCTCCGAAGGCGGTGATGGTCACACTGCCGTCGTTGCTGTTGCGGATATACCAGACATTGGTCGACGGACGGAAAACCGCAAAATCAGCTTTGTTGTCGCCGTCATAATCGCCGGTCTGCGGAATATCGCCCGACGAACCGAAGGCGAGAATCGCCGCCGTGTTGGTCGCACTTTGCAGGACAAACCAGGTTCCGCTTGACGGACGGAAGACTGCCAGGTCGGCTTTCCCGTCGCCGTCAAAATCGCCCGGAGTAGTCAGATCGGAAGACAGTCCCCAGTTGGCGACGGTGAATCCGGCGGTTGAACGGTTCAGATACCAGTTTCCTTCCGAGGGACGAAAGACCGAGAGATCGGTTTTGCCGTCGCCGTCAAAGTCCGCTCGCGATTTGACCG
>JBDTZT010000759.1:0-2575 GCA_040005005.1 Actinomycetota bacterium | reverse complement strand
ATAATGGATAATGGATAATGGATAATGGATAACGGATAATTTTATTATTAATTGTCAATTATCCATTATCCATTAAATTTACATTGTTTTTTGTTGACCTTGCTGCTGTGCGGCTTTTTTCGCCTTGAGTTCATCGAGTTGTTTTTTGGCTTGCACGTCGCCGACCTGACTTTTCAGTTTATCAAGCCGTGCGTCGAGCGAAGATTCGGAAAGTTCTTTGCCGAGATTGGCTTCGGCAATCGTCGTTTTGATGTGCGAACGCACGTTGTCGAGCGCGCGAACTTCTTCGTCAACCGAAAGTCCGTCAAGCTGTTCCTGAATCTTGACACGCGCCTGCGCCGATTGGAATTTCGCGAGCATCGTATCGCGTTCGGCTTGCAGTTTTTTGATTTCCGACTGCACACCTATCAACGAAGATTTGGCGGAATCGGCATCGCCCCGCGCATTTTGGGCTTCGACGGTCAGTTCGGCGTGTTCTGTCTTGAGCGCATTCTGCTTTTGAATCAAAACCATCGCCAGATCGTCCTGATTTGTTTCGACCGCCGTATCTAATTCAGCTTGGGTTTGCTCCAAATCCGCCGTAATGCGTTTGAAACGCTCATCAATATCATCGCGCCGCCGAATAATTCCGGCAGTCGCGGTTTTCAATTTCGAGTATTTCTCGATCATCGAATTGATGGCGTTTTCATATGCAATTTCGGGATGTTCTTTTTCAATATCGGAAATCCACAACGAAAGAAAACCGCGCCATAAATTTCCGATTCTGCTAAATACTGACATTTTTCAATTCTCCTTTTTTAAAGTCTGAAGTCTGAAGTCGTGAGTGTTAAGTCTAAAATCCTAAAACCTCGGACTCAAGACTTAAGACTCCTGACTTAAAACTGTTTCCGTCGGTTCCTGCAATTTCGGCGATTCTTTGACGACCTGTGCCACTACGTCGCGTCCGAAAAATTCCAGAACTTTCTGCACTTCCAACTTTTTTGCATTGCACGCGGCAACAACCGAATTTTGTTCCTTGACACGGTCTTCCATAATCTTGCGCAGATTTTGGATTTCCAGTTCGGATTGCTGAATCCGCGTCGTCCCGTCCTGTAAAACTTTTTCCGTGTCGGCGGCGCCGCTGCGGATGTAAAATTCGAGTGCCTGAATTTCGCCCGCGCCGGCTTCGATGATTTTTTCGATCGGTACTCCGAATGCCTTTAATGAGGCTTCGACAATTTGTTTTTTAACCGCCACATCAGTGCTTTCGGGCAGGCTGTCGAGCAAAGATTTTGCCTTATTGATGCGTTCGCGTTCATCCGCATCAACTCCGCCGGTTTCAAAAACCGCCTAGAAATCCACCTTGCCGTCAACGGTCGGCGGCGGCGTTCCGTAATTTGCGGGAACTTGATTCGTGTTTGGCGTTTCCGCTTCAATGCTTGAATCAGGGGCGCTCGTGCCATCGGCGGAAAGCGGCGTTTGATTGGCATATTTGGCGATCAATTCATCGGCGCTCAAATCGGCTTCCGACTGAGAATTTTGCGCTTTGTCGCCATCTTTGACGATAAACCAGCCGACAACCGTATCGCTCCATTTTTTTTCCGGCATTTTTTGAACTCCTTACGCCTAAAAATATAGGCAAAATTGCGGCAAAAGACAAAAGTAAAAAGGTGAAAAAGGGTAAAAGTGAAAATATTTTGACAAAATATTTTGACAAACTTTTTCACTTTTACCCTTTTTCACCTTTTTACCCTAAATCTTTTCTTAAACTTTCCTTCACGTTGTTTCAGCCATTCGCGCCATTCTTCGATGGCTTTTTCCCGTTCACCTTGCGAACTCGCCGGTTTGAAATTTAGTCACGTTGAGGTTGCGTCGCGCAAACACATTTCGGCGAAAAATCGCGTTTGCAAGTCAGCGGCGGAAAGAGTTTCGATCAGTTCTTCGATTGATTTATGCGACATTTCACGCCGCTTTTCGGCAAATTCCTTGCGATTCATAAAACTTCCAAAAACTTCGGCGGAACTTCCGTAACCAGCCACACGTCGTTTGCCGAAACATAGAATTTGAAATTTTCCGCTAACATTGAAACCGTCTCAATCTTAAAAATCACGGGCTTGCCGTAACGTATTCCGACTGAGCGCGCCGTCTCTGGTTCGCTTGAAAGATGAACGTGATGCCGCGCCATCTTTTTCAATCCGCTTTCAAGAATCGCTTTGACATTTCTTTCCGCCGTTCCGTGATAAAGAATTGCGGGCGGAGTTTTTTCTTCAAAACCGATCTCAACTTTCAAAGAATGACCTTGACTGGCGCGAATTTTTGTTTGCGTTTCATCAAACGCGAAACGCTTTTTATCGTTTGTTGCGACCGTTTCCGCAAGTTCTTCAAAGGTAAAATCATTACCCGCTTTCGCCGCATTTTCAAGCAAAGCAGCGACGTTTGCCCAACCGTTTTCGTCTAAAGTCAAACCGATCTCTTCGGGTTTATGCCGCAAAACGAGGCTTAAAAATTTGCTGATGTGTGTTTTTCGTTTTTCATCCATTATTGAACTTTTTTAATTTTAATTCGATCATTCTTTAGCCGAAGCCGCCAGATATTA
>JBDTZT010000758.1:0-2578 GCA_040005005.1 Actinomycetota bacterium | reverse complement strand
GCACCCATTCTTTTTCGGCTAACTGGACGACTGCTAACTGACCGTTTTTTTCTTCATCGGCAACCGAGGGATGCGGCACGATTGCCAGACCGAAACCGACTTCGACGGCACGTTTGATGGTTTCGATATTGTCGAATTCGGCGACTTTGTGAACTTCTACGCCGTTTGTTTTCAGGATTTTATCAATTGCTTTGCGGGTCGGAATATCGCGCTCGAAAAGAACAAAATCGCGTCCTTTGAGCTGGCCCGCTTTAACTTGCGATTTTTTGGCGAATTCGTGGTCGAGCGGACAAATCAAAACCAGCCGGTCGCTCTGCATCGGCACAATCGTCAATCCGCGCCGCGGTTCGGGAAAGGCAACAACCCCGAGTTCGACCAAACCGTTGAGAACATCGCGGACGACGCGGGTTGTGCGCGAATATTCCAGATCAATCTTAACGGACGGAAATTTCGACATAAATTCACGCACCTTCGGCGGAAATTCGTGCAGACCGATGCTGTAAATTGTCGCGACCTTGACGGTTCCGCCGATTTTACCGACGAGTCCGCGCATATTTTCGTTAAGCGTGTCATAGCTATCCAAAACATTTTTCGATTCACGGTAAAAAACCTCGCCG
The DNA here is from genome assembly GCA_040005005.1 of Actinomycetota bacterium. Classification (GTDB taxonomy): domain Bacteria; phylum Acidobacteriota; class Blastocatellia; order Pyrinomonadales; family Pyrinomonadaceae; genus JAFDVJ01. The sequence goes on along the minus strand of JBDTZT010000758.1, from coordinate 1,961 downwards.
GCCGGTGTCAGGCGAACTTCGCGCCGTCCGCGAACTCTTTCAAGCAGGCGGCGGTTGAATTTGTCTTCAAGGGTGCGAATCTGCTGGCTGACCGCCGATTGCGTAACAAAATTGCGCTCCGCCGCGAGCGAAAAGCTCTGTAAATCAACCAGATCGCAAAATACTTTCAGTGTTTCAATGTGCATTTCATTAGTGGTGAACGGTGAACGGTGAACGGTGAATGAAAGAAAAAATCTTTAACTCACCATTCGTCATTGATAATTCACCATTAAATAAGTTTGTCTGAATAATTCGTTCAGGAAAATTCATTTTATCTTATCAGAAACAAAACTTATAATGAAATATACTTAATGAGCGGTAAGTTGCGGTATTCTTTGATTAAAGTTTGATTTACGCCTTTTCGGCAAATATAATGACGTAACCGCAGTAACTTACCAAGAAAGATAAGGAAACAAAGATGAAAATCAGCAATACTTTTCTGTTGAGAAAATTGCATCAATTAACCGGCATCGTGCCGCTCGGTTTGTTTTTTTTCGTTCATATGTTCACGAACTCAAAAGCAATGAACGGCGAAGGCGTTTTTGAACACGCCGTCCAGGACATTCACGATATACCGTATTTGCTGCCGATCGAGATTTTCGGCATTTTTCTGCCGCTTGTTTTTCACTCGGTTTACGGAATTATAATTTCATCCGAAGCGCGACCGAATATCGGAAATTACGGCTACGGGCGCAATTGGTTCTACATTTTTCAGCGCGTGACGGGGATTTTTCTGTTCTTTTTTATCTTTTTCCATATTCTGAACTTTCGCTTCGGACTCATCCCGGGCTTGAACACAACGCCGGTTGCCGGACACGCAAATTTGTCTTTTGACATTGTTTCGCGCGAATTTTCAATCGTTTGGGTGATGGTTTTATACATTTTGGGAATTGCCGCGACCGCCTGGCATCTGGCGTATGGAATCTGGCTTTTTGCGGTTGACTGGGGACTTATCATCGGCGAAAAAGCGCAAAAATACGCGCTTTACGGTTGTCTAGTGCTCGCCTTCGGACTTTTTGCCGTCGGTACCAATGCGGCGTTTGCATTTGTCCGTCCGTGCGGACTGTTTCCGAAAGCACTTTGCGAACAACCACCTCCGGCGGAAAAGAAAAAGACGGACGAGATCAAGAAATTCTAAATAAAAATTATGGCTTCAAACGGATTAAAAATAGCGATTGTCGGCGGCGGATTGGCGGGATTGGCGGCGGCAATGAAGATTGCCGAGCAAGGACACGATGTTGATTTGATTTCGGTCGTTCCCGTTAAACGCTCGCACTCAGTTTGTGCGCAGGGCGGAATTAACGGCGCGGTCAATACCAAGGGCGAAGGCGATTCGCCGTGGAAACATTTTGACGACACGGTTTACGGCGGCGACTTTTTGGCGAACCAGCCGCCCGTTCAAAGAATGTGCGATATGGCTCCGCAAATCATCTATCTTTTTGATCGGATGGGCGTTCCGTTTTCGCGCACGCAGGAAGGTTTGATTGATTTTCGCCGCTTTGGCGGAACGCTTCATCACCGGACGGCTTTCGCCGGAGCCTCGACCGGACAGCAATTGCTTTACGCGCTCGATGAACAAGTTCGAAAATATGAATCAACCGGACACGTCAATAAATACGAAGGTTGGGAAATGCTCTCGCTTGTTTTGGACGATTATCAGGTTTGTCGTGGTCTTGTTGCGATGAACCTGCAAACGCTCGAACTAAAATCCTTTCAAGCCGACGCGGTGATAATGGCAACGGGCGGACCCGGAATGATTTGGGGAAAATCAACTAATTCGCAAACCTGCACGGGCAGCGCGGTTTCGGCTTGTTATCAGCAAGGCGCAAAATATGCGAACGGCGAATTTATCCAGGTTCACCCGACCTCGATTCCGGGCGAAGATAAATTGCGTTTAATGAGCGAATCCGCGCGCGGCGAAG
>JBDTZT010000757.1:0-2583 GCA_040005005.1 Actinomycetota bacterium | reverse complement strand
CGCTCGGCTTGAGAATTTGGCAGAAAGGCGGGAAATCAAAACTGAAACTCGCCGAAGAAATGCTTTGGGAAACCCGTCGTCGAGGATTAACTCCAATTTATGTATTATTTGACGCCTGGTATTCGGGTGAGAGTTGATTGAATTTACTCAATCAATTCGGTTGGCGATATATTACGCGAGTCAAGAAAAACAGACTTTTTAATTCGGTTTCTGCCACTCAAATTATGTTGGCGCAGGCTAATGCTTGTAAAGATCGTCAATTGCCGCGATTAACTGATATTTATGCAAAATTCAAGCAGAGAAAGACCGAAAGATTTTTTTTGGGGTTGACACTCTGGAGCTATCAATTCCCTCGTCAAAGGAAATAAAATTAACTTTGCGGGAGCATTGGGTTTAGGCAAATAAATGCTGCTTAGCGATTATGTTTTGCCAATCATCGTGATTGATAATTTAGCCAATGGAATACAGAAAATTGCTTTACAACGGGTTCTGTTTGAATTAACGGATTAATTATGAGCAAGAAAATAAAATGGGGGATTTTAGGGGCGGCGAATATTGCCGTTAAAAAAGTAATTCCGGCAATGCAAAAAGGTAAATTTTGCCAAGTCTCAGCAATTGCTTCACGAGATTTGGAAAAAGCTAAAAAAGTTGCTGAAACTTTGAATATTCCGAAATATTACGGTTCCTACGAAGAATTGTTGAACGATTCGGAAATTGATGCAATTTATAATCCTTTACCAAATCATTTACATCTGGAATGGTCAAAAAAAGCTGCCGAAGCCGGAAAGCACGTTTTGTGCGAAAAGCCTATCACGCTGAATGCTGATGAAGTGAAAGAACTGATCGAAGTCAGAAATCGAACAAGCATAAAAATTCAAGAAGCCTTTATGGTTCGCCATCATCCGCAATGGCTTAAAATCCGCGAACTCATAAACGCCGGGAAAATCGGCAAAATTCAATCAATTACGGGCTTTTTTAGTTACAACATGCCTGATCCGGCAAATGTTCGTAATCACGCCGATTGGGGCGGCGGTTGTCTGCTCGACATTGGTTCGTATTGCATCAATCTTTCGCGTTTTGTTTTGGAAACCGAGCCGAAAAGAGTTTCGGGATTGATTGAAAGGGATGCGGAAACGGGAATTGATAAACTGACTTCGGCTATTCTTGATTTTCCGAATGCTCAGGCGACTTTCACCGTTGGTGCCCGACTCGTGTCTTTTCAACGGATGCAGTTTTTCGGCGATAAAGGCAGACTTGAAGTACAAATTCCGTTCAATATTCCACCCGATACACCAACACAAATTTTTATTGATGACGGCTCGAATTTATATCGGCAAAATCTGGAAATTATTAAATTTTCAGCGTTTGACCAATACACATTGCAAGGTGATGAATTTTCAAAAGCAATTTTGGATGAAACGGAACAGGCAATTTCGCTCGAAGATTCGTTCAAAAATATGGCAGTGATTGATGCGGTTTTTCGTTCGGCTGAAAGCGGATATTGGGAGATTCCCAATAAATTCTAATGCTTTTTATTGATAGGTCTGTTCGAGATTTGAAAATCGTCAATCCAGTGATTTCTTTCGCCGCCGTTCGCTAGATAATCGATCCAACCGATTTGCACATTTTCAAAAACCGGAAAAAGCTATTTGTCGTTTAAGTAGTGGGAAAGACAAAGTCCTGTAAGGCTCGACTCGACTGTTGCCAGCAATCCGATTTTGCTTGCCCAACGACTCAAAACACTAAAATGGTCTAACACCATATGAATAAACCTGTTGCGTGATAAGAAGATTTCATTAAAAATCGTAATCCTCCCCGTTAATAACTTTCGATTAGATTTTGACTCCCGTTTTTTGAAAGATCCGATCGTATGTTCGTAGGTTTACTAAACCTGCCACAATATTCATCGTTTGATCATAATCGGCGTCCCGGTTGCGATACACTTCCGCCGCGATCCGATATTTCTTGCGCAGCGAAAATGTATGTTTGATCTCGACGCGCGTGTGATTGCGCAATCGATTTATTTTCTTCTCATCGCGTGTCAACGGATGATTTCGCCGCCCTCTGTGCGTGATCCGCGTCCTGATCGCTAAACCCAACTCGTCGATTCCCTGAAATCTGCTGTCGCCGTAAAACCACGTTCGATGTTCCGCAAATTCATCGATCACCTGCCGTTTCTCGCAGTCCTCTTTGAACACTTTGAAATCGTGCGATCGCCCGCCGACACTCGGGCTCTGATTGACAATAATTCCAGCCGGCGTTCCGATCACGATTTGTTTGCGCGTGTGTTTCTTCTTTTTCCCTGAATAATCGTCTTTGCGTTTCGCCTGATCCTTCGGCTTGCGTTTTTCCTGTTCAACGCCGTCGATCAAAAACGTCAGTTCCGGATACGCTTCGACAAACTCATCAACCGTCGAGATCCGTTTCTCGCGTCGTTGGCCTTCTTCTTTCGCGATCGCGAAAATCCGTCGCCGCGCCCGCTCCGGTACTGGCAACACCGCTTCAAGCACTCCGCGTATTACTTGAATGTTCCGACAGATCACGCTCTTGTGCGCCGCCTTAAATAATAAGGTCATGAAATCC
>JBDTZT010000109.1:0-8648 GCA_040005005.1 Actinomycetota bacterium | reverse complement strand
GGGCGCGAGGTGAACGCGGACGTAATTTATGATTTGTCTCCCGCGTTTCCCTAGCGCTGCGCGTTTAATTTTTTTTCTGCGGCAATAAAATCGTGAACTTGCTTCCCTCGCCGATCTTGCTTTCCGCCGCGATTTTTCCGCCGTGCACCTCGACCGTTTCTTTGACCAAACTCAAGCCCAAACCGTTGCCGTGAATCTGTTCGTCAACAACCAATTTAGCGCGAAAAAACGGCTCGAAAATATGTTTCAAATCCTTCGGCGCAATCCCGATGCCTTTGTCTTCAACCGTAATTTTTACTTTTCCGCCGCCGTTTTGTGCTGAAATTTTTATAAACTTTTGACCATTTGAATATTTCAGCGAATTAAAAATCAGATTTTGAATCGCCTGACTCAGAGCATTTGCGTCGGCTTTGACCGACGGCAGATTTTTTGCAAAATCTTTTTCCACCTTAAATCCTTTTTCATCAATCAGCGGCTGACATTCGCGCACCGCGTTTTCGATAATTTCCGCGACATTCTGCTCGCGCAAATCGTATTTCTTTTTTCCTGAATTGGCGCCCGCAAAATCGAGAATCTGCTCAACCATTTTTGAGAGTTTCCGGCCTTCGCCCTTGATTAAATTGCCGTAGCGTGAAACCTGTACTTCTTCGCGCGCGACGCCGTCCGCGAGGTTTTCACCGGCCGAATAAATCACCGCGAGCGGCGTGCGAAATTCGTGCGAAACCGATGACACAAAATTAATCTGTCGCTGGGCGAAAACCTTTGCGCGGTGTGCCGAAACAAAAATCAGCACGATGCTGACTGCCAGCAAACCCAAAATTCCAAAGCTGACCGCCAAATTTTTATTGCGCGTGCCGGCAATAAATATGTCGAGCGAACCGGCTGAATGTTGAACCATCAAGGTCCAGTTTCCGTTTGGCGGCAAGTTGTTGGTCCCGGGCATCGGGCGCGGTTTTTCGCCGCTGTTTAATTCAATTTTGAACGTGCGGCCGGCCTCTGTTTTCGGTGCGTTAGCGGAGAAAGTTTTTGTTTCGACAGTCGAAACCGAATTGCGCTGAACTTGTTGATTAATAATTACGCCTTTTGATTCACCACCGCCAACTCTCGGCAAAAAATCGCGGTTTGCAAAAAAGATTAAATTGTCTGGCGAAAGGTCGAAAAGTTTTGCGCTGGCATCGGCAGAATTTACGTCCTGCGTTTGAAAAATCTTCTGTTCGTCGGTGCCGATCACGGCGAGTTTGAAATCGCCGTCGGGAAAATGTTTGTTTGCCAAATCCGGCAGAAGCTGATTTCTGACGACCGTTTCATCAAGTTTAATTATCAAAAAACCGGATTTTTTCGGCATTTCAATTTTCGCGGGCGCAGACGGCAAATTTTCATCGCTTTTTTTTGAGACGGTCGGTAAACTTGCTTTCCGAATCAAAATCCGTTCAAAAGTTTTGCTCGCTTCGTAAACCGGCATCACCAGCGCGAAATTTTCTTCATCAAGCGGCTGAAATTTATCTTCGCTTCGGGCTTTTGCTTGCAGATTTTTCAATTCGTCGGTCCAGTTTGTTTCAGTAAATTCACGCTTTGCCGAATCATAATGTGAAATTATCGCGAGGTCTTTATTCTCAAAAAAGTAAAATTCCCTGATCAGATTCGGATACGCCGTTTTATCGCGCCAAAAATCGTAACGCTCGTTAAATTGCGCCCAATCTTTTTTCTGCCAGAGTTCTTCGTCAGACTGAAAATTGAAATATGCAGATTGTATTTCGCGGTTAAAATCTTCGGCAAATCTTTCGGTGTCGGTCTGCAAACGCTTCGTCATGCGGTCTTTTTCGGCATCGCTGATTTGACCGAGCCAGACGTATTGCAGCGCCGCCAGAACGCCGAGCAGCCCAAGCAAACTAATTACCAAAAAAATTTGAAAACGCGAACGCTTCATAATTTAAAACGGACAATTGAGCATGGATAATAAATTTCAAATATCCGCCGATTTGCATTATCAATTATCCATTACCTATTTTCAATTAAAATTCAAACATTTTACATTCTTAACAAATTCTTTGCGTGGTCTTAACCATTGGGGCAAGATTTGCTGTCAGAATCCAAACTGTCAATTAAGTTTTATTCGTCAAAAATTCAAACTATGAAAACAATTTTCTTAACATTAATTTTAATTTCAGCCGCGTTTTCAGGTTTTGCCCAACAAATTGATGTTGCGACGCTCTCGAAAAGCCAAAGCGGACAGCGCGTTCTCGCGTATTTTGCGGCTTTTAATTCGGGCGACGAGCAAAAATTGAAAGAATTCTTTCTCGATAATTTAACCGCCGATGCTTTGCAGCAAAGACCTGTCGAACCGCGTCTGGAATTTCATCGTCAAATCCGAAACGATTTTCAGACACTCGAAATCAAAAAAATCGTTTCCGTTAGTGACACGGAAATCGAACTCTTTGCCGAAGGGAAAACCGGCGGTTGGGCTCAATATACGTTTGGTTTTGAAAAAAATTCACCCTATAAAATGCGCGGGTGGCAAACGATGCGAACCGATGCGCCCGAAACGACGGAAAAATCGAGATTTAACGCGCCGACCAGTAAAACGGAGTTTCTTTCGACGGTCGAAAAATATTTAAACGAGCAGGTTTCCGCCGACAATTTTTCGGGCGTCGTGCTGGTTGCCAAAAATGATCAACCGATCTTTTCAAATGCTTACGGTTTGGCAAGCAAAGAAAACAAAAAGCCGAATAATGCGGACACAAAATTCAATCTCGGCTCGATCAACAAAATTTTTACGCGCATCTCCATCGGACAATTGGTCAAGCAGGGCAAAATTTCGTTTGACGACAAGCTCGGAAAATATCTGCCTGATTATCCGAACAAAGAGGCGGCTGAAAAGGTGACGATTCGGCATCTCGTCACGATGAAATCGGGCGTTGGTGATTTTTTCGGCGAGCGGTTTATGGCGCTACCGAAAGATAAATTGCGGAAAAACAGCGATTTCATTCCGCTTTTTTCAGGTATTCCGCTCGCTTTCGAGCCGGGCACGAATGAACAATATTCAAACGGCGGATATATTCTGCTCGGCGCGATCATCGAAAAAGTGACAGGTCAAAGTTATTACGATTATGTCCGCGAAAACATTTTCAAGACTGCCCGAATGACCAACACGGATTCTTTTGAAACCGATAAAACTCCCGCGAACACGGCAAACGGTTATACGCGGCGGAATCCGAAAAACGAATTGGTTAATAATATAAATTCCCGCCCTTTTCGCGGAAGCTCAGCCGGCGGCGGCTATTCAAACGCCGCCGATTTATTGAAATTTTCGCTCGCTTTGAAAAGCGGAATACTGAGCATTCCCGACGATGACGGCAACCCGCGAAAAGACGGCGGTTTAGGAATCGCGGGCGGCTCGGACGGAATCAACGCCGTGTTGATAATCAACCCGCAAACAGGTTACACAATCATCGTTTTGTCGAATTACGATCCGCCGTCAGCCGAAAAAGTCAGCTCGCAGATTCGTGATTGGACCAAACAAATCAAGGAATAATTCAAATTAATCAGGAGAAAAAAAAGATGAAGAGATTTATAGTTTCAGTTTTATGTATATCGGTATTTTTTATCGGTTTGGGAAATGTGGTCGAAAAAGCCGGGGCAGCATTCAAATCCGACGAAAAGGCTTTGGAGCTTTTGCGAAAAGCGCGGCAGGCAGTCGGCGGCGAGGCGGCGATTGCCGACGTTAAAAGTATGACGATTCTCGGCAAAGCGACGAAAACCTTTGAGATTGAAGGTGCGGCGCGAACCGATCAAGGTGATTTGGAAATCAATTTCGAACTTCCGAACAAAATGAGCAAGATGATGAAAATCGGCTCGGGCGAAGGCGAGGCGAACCAACTTTTTGATAAAAGAGCAAATGTCATCGTGATGAATAAAGACGAGGGCGGCAATGTTCAATGGAAAACCGAAAGCAATGAGGCGATACCCGGCGACAGCATCAAGAAAATCATCATCAAAAAGTCTGACGGCACGACCGAAGAAGTCAAAACCGGCAGCAATGAACCGATTATGCTTCGAAGAACCGGCGGCGACCAAACAGTCGTAACCTCGGAAGATGGAAAAACGGTCAATATTGAAGGCCGGAAAATGATTGTCAGAAATACTAACGAAGTCGGCGGCGGTGAAAATTTTCGTTCAAACGAACTTTTCCGCACGACGCTTTCGCTTCTTTTGACCGCACCCGAAGGTTTAGACGTAACTTATACTTACCTTGGCGAAGGCAGTGTTGACGGAAATTCCTGCGACATTGTTTCGGCGAGCGACGGCGGTTCGGCGATCAAACTTTATCTCGACAAATCAACGAGTCTGCCGCGAATGATGACTTATCAAAACATCAAACCGTTTATGATTAAAATCAATAAAGATGAGACAAAACCCGATCCAAACGGTGAGACAAAAATCTTTACGCGTCAACTTGCCGAACCCGAAATGGCTGAATTTCAAGTTAAATTCTCCGATTTCAGGAGCGCGGGCGGCTTACAGCTTCCTTTCAAATGGACCCAAACCATCGGCGGCAAAGATGACGAAATAACCGATATTACGAGTTACGAAATCAATCCGGCGAACATCGCCGATAAATTCAAGGAAATGCCGACCAAATTTTTCGTCCGAACGAAGCAGTAAGGCAAGAAATGAGTTGAGAAGAAGCGGAGATTTTGTATCTGAAATTTAATTGTAAAATTTGAACTTTCAAATTACAGCCGCAAAATCTCCGCTTCTCAATTCATCGTCGCTAAAACGGCACGGATTTCGCCGTAGCTGTAATTTTCGCCGAGAAATTCTTTGATTGGCGACAACGCGCCGATGTCTTTGAATTTTTCGATCGCTTCGGTAATATCCGCGATCTTATTTTCGGGAACAAGGTCGGTCAGTCCGATTTCGCCGCTTGGAATAAATCGAACAAGATGCGTTTCGACGGTGCTGCGCGTCATTTCGCGCTTTCGGGCAATTTCATTGATAGACATTCCCGATTGAAACATCTCCAATGAATAATGATAAGTATCTTTGCCGATGGCGTCGCGTTTCGTGCGTTTTTTCGGCTCGCGTTTCGGCGATTTCAGATTAATGCGCGACTCCAAATCATTTTTCTCGCAATAATTTCTGATCTCCGCAATAAAATCCGCACCGTATTTGTCTAATTTCAATTCACCGACACCCGAAATTTTTCGCATTTCCACGGCATTGTGCGGCAAAAATGTCGCCATTTCGACAAGCGTCGCATCCGAAAAAATGACATACGGCGGAACATTGTCTGCCCGCGCAAACATTGAGCGCGTCTTTTTTAATTCGTCAAACAAATCTTTCAAGTAAGGGTAAGAAACGTCCGGCACAAGCGATGTTTTCTTTTCTTCCTTGACCATTACTTTGATAAGTTCGACGCGCAAATTCCCTTTTAAAACAACTTCGCTCTTTTCGGTGAGTTTGATTACCGGAAATTGTCCTTCGGATTGTTTCAAAAAGCCCTGGGCGATTAAATCACGAAAATATTCAAACCAATTTTCTTTTGAAATATCCGCACCGACACCGTATGTTTTCAAGTTTTTATGCTCGTCCCAAATCTTCTGCGACTGCGAACCGCGTAAAAAATCAACCAGATAACCCAAACCCATTCGCTGATTGGTGCGCCAAACCGCACTCAAAGCCTTTTGCGCGATAATCGTCCCGTCAAATGTTTCAAAAACTTTCAGGCAATTGTCGCAATGTCCGCAATTTTCAGTAAGTTCCTCCGAAAAATAATTGAGCAAAAACCGGCGCCGGCAGCTTTTTAAATCGCCGAATTCGCCCATTTGATTGAGCTTTCTAAGCATTATTTCGGTTTGCGATTGGTTGCCGTCAACTTCGGCAAAGCCTTTTAATTTGATGACGTCCGCCCAACTAAAAAAAAGCAGCGCGTCCGATTGCAAGCCGTCGCGCCCCGCTCGACCGGTTTCCTGATAATAGCTCTCGACGTTTTTCGGCAGATCGCAATGGACGACAAAACGCACGTTCGATTTGTCAATTCCCATCCCGAAAGCAATAGTTGCAACGATGATTTTAATGTCGTCTTTTAAGAACGATTCTTGATTTTTGTCGCGCGATGCTTTATCTAACCCGGCGTGATACGGCAGCACGGAAAAACCTTCGTCGCGCAGATCAGCCGCCAAACTTTCCGTTCCGGCACGGCTCAGACAATATATAATTCCGCTCATCTCGCGCCGCGTTTCGAGATAATCAAGCAGCTGCGCGTAAGAATTTCGCTTCGGTTCGACCTGATAAAAAATGTTCGGGCGATTAAAACTCGACAGGAAAAGTTCCGCCGTTTTGATATTCAAACGCTCGAAAATATCTTTGCGGACGAGTCGGTCGGCGGTCGCCGTCAGCGCAATCACCGGAATTTCGGGAAAATACCTTTTGAGTTTGCCGAGCTGAATATATTCGGGGCGAAAATCGTGTCCCCAGCTCGAAATACAATGCGCTTCGTCAATCGCAAAGAGCGAAACATTAATGCCGCGCAGAAAATCTATAAACTGGTCGCCGCTCTGCAAAAGTCGTTCGGGCGCAACGTAGAGAATTTTTATTGCGCCTTGCCTGACCTTTTGGAAAACTTCGGTTTGTTCGCGCGAAGTCTGCGACGAATTCAGAAATGCGGCTTCAACGCCGTTCGCTTTGAGCGCGTCAACCTGATCTTTCATGAGCGCAATGAGCGGCGAAACAACGAGCGTCAAACCATCGAGAATCAACGCCGGAATCTGATAACAAAGCGATTTTCCGCCGCCCGTCGGCATCAGCACAACGCAATCTTTTTTATTTAAAACCGATTCGATCGCGGCTTGCTGATTCATCCGAAACGAATCAAAGCCAAATTGTTTTTTGAGAATTTCCTGTGCGCGTGTGATGCTCATTTTTCTGTTTTTGCCCACGAAACACACGAAATAAACGAAAAGAGGAAAACAAAATAATCAAAAAAAATTTGAGTTTTTATTTTTTTTCGTATTTTTCGTATTTTTCGTGGGCAAATTATCTTATTTCTTCCAACTATTTATTTCATCTTTCAGGCTTTTATAATCTCTTTTGTTTCCAAATCTTTCATATTCCAATTTCGGGAAATGTCCGAAATTAACGAGCAAACCTAAATCAAATTTTGCGGCGTTCAAGTAGTTCATAGTTTGCGCCCGATGTTCGTCAATCAAATTTGAAACAGATTTTAACTCAACGATAATTTTATTGTAACAAACAAAATCAGGCTTGAAATACTGATCCAAAATTTTGCCTTTGTATTCAAGCTGAACTATCGGTTCAAAAATAAATGGAATTTTCTGCAACTCAAATTCAATTTTCAAACATTCCTGATAAACAGGCTCGGTAAAACCGCAACCTTTTTGTTTATAAACTTCAAAACACGCCCCGATAATTTTATAGCTTTCTTCCTTATAGATTATTTCAGCCATATTTTTAATGCCCACGAAAGAAACGAAAGAAACGAAAGAAAGCAAAATATTTTAAAACATTTTTTTTGTTTTATTCTTTTATTTTCGTCCCTTTCGTGTATTTCGTGGGCAAATATTCTTAACTTAATTTTGCGGCAATCAATGGAACAATCTTTTTAGGAACCTGAATCGCGCCGGCGATGTGTCGCGCTTCGGTGAAATGTCCGACGACGTAAACACCCGAAATATTAGTTTCAAAGGTTTCTTCGTCGTAAACCGGAACTTCGCCGTATTTTGATTTGTAAGTTTCGACGCCGAGATTTTTTAGCAGTCCGAGTTCCGCATCCGCGCCAATCAATATAAACACGACATCGTTTGGAAAAGTTTCGATCCGACCGTTTTCGTTTTCCAACACAATATCTTTCTCACGGATTTCGACGACTCTGTTTAAGAAATAGACGTTCAGACATTCCTTCGATAATTCCGCTTCGAGCGGTTGTTTTACCCAATATTTGATACAGCCCTGTTTCGGGTCGTTGTTTTCCCAATCGGCGCGAAAAATGCAGAGAATCGCGTTGGCGCCTTCCTGCGCGAGAAAAAGCGCGGCTTCGCCCGCCGAATTTCCGCCGCCGATGACCATCGCGTTTTTCCTGACATACGGATAAGTTTCGGTGAAAAGATGATGCACTTTCGGCAAATCTTCGCCTTTCGCGCCTAATTGTCGCGGATACTGCATTGCACCGAATGCGAATAAAACATTCGCCGCTTCATATTCGTCTTTTCCGCTGGTTACTTTGAAATGATTTTCACCGAGTTTTTCGACTTTCGTAACTTCTTCTTCCCATTGAATATTCAGTTTATTTTCCAGCACAAATCGCGTGTAATAAGACAGCAATTCCTCACGCGTCGGCTTTTCTCTAGCCGGAAAAAGCGTATTCGGCTGCAATTCGAGTTCGTTGACCGTCGAAAAAACCGTCAACCCGATCGGATATTGATAAATCGTGTTGCCAATCAAATTTTTCTCGATCACGAGATAATTCAAATTTAATTTTTGCGCTTCAAAAGCGGCGGAAATTCCCGCCGGTCCCGCGCCTATAATTAATAAATCAAACATTCCGAAATTTTACCTTTTTTCACGATAAATTCTATACAAACTTGAGACAACGTAATTCAAGCCAACGATAATTGATATTGGAATATATA
>JBDTZT010000108.1:0-8648 GCA_040005005.1 Actinomycetota bacterium | reverse complement strand
GCCAAGACTGTTCCATATTTTTCGACTAACGGCTACACCTTTATTAAAGACATCAGGCAAGTTGGGGCATCACAAATCGTGACGCAGACAAAAGGACAATTTCAAGGATTGGTTAGTTTGCGGGATGAATGGCAAATTGATATTACGGCGACAGATATTGCCACCCAGGTTCAAACACAGGTGCGCCGCCGTTTTTTTAATGACCGGATCCCGATTTTCCAATTCGGCGCGTTTTATCAGGATGATTTGGAAGTGCAAGACCCGCCGCTGTTTATTTTCAACGGCAGAATTCACACCAACGGAAACTTTTTTACAAATTCCAACGGAAACGACATTCGTTTCAAATCGAAAATCACCGTCGGCGGTGAAATTATCCGTGACCGCTGGAAATCAGGCGCGGCTCTGACCCCAGGCGAACTAAGCGATGACGTTTATGCGCCGAATGCAACCAATGTTGATACGCAGTTGCCGGCCAATCGCGGCAGTGTCACTTGCAGTTCAGGCACGGGCGGAATTTTGACCGATATTACAGGACGCAATTTTCCGTATCCGAATTGTGTTAAAAATACAAACTGGGCATCATTTTCGACCGCCTTTGAAGGCAATGTCGTCGCCAAGGCTAAACAGCTTACGTTGCCCGTCACGAGAATTGATAAGCCTTTAATCGAAATGATTCGGCGCGGGCAGAACGTCGGCGACAAGGCAAATATCGCCGGAACGGTGACAAATGTATCGACCACCACCGAAGATTCGGGAACGCTTTCACACGAACGCTATGCGAACAAGGAAGGCCTCAGAATCAGCTTGGCGGATTCTAAGGACAAACTTCCGCAATGCGCGACCGTGACAACGGCTTGCGGTGTCCAACTTGACGGAGCTTTAGGCGCGTCGCTTGGTTATCAGCCATTGGCAATGACCGGTACTCCGGCTTATACGGCAACAGCTCTTAACGGCAACCGAATCGCGGTCAGCGGGCGGGCGGTTTGGATAAAGATTGAGCTTGTTGATTTCGATTACAACAATCAAGTCCCGATCACCACCGATGTTACAGAGGACATTTTGAGTTTGGGCGTCACCGAACCGCTAATTGATGCGAGTGTTCCTCAAATTACAAGTTCGGGAGTCAATCCACTGACCGCAACCACAGATTCACGTTCGATTGTCAAAATGCAAAGATTTGCTATCAAAGGAAATCAAATTCCAAATGGGTCAACTTCATACATTTCATACGCGACGCCAAACTCACAGCCTTATAATTATGTAGCAAGATTAGGCAGTGTTCCGGTAGCAGGACATCTCCCTTGTATTATAGCTTATCCGACCATTGCGGCACCCTGTACAACAACCGGAACCAATACTTTTGCGGCAGCGGCGACACAGTCGGGTTCGACGACTGTCTTAACTAATGAAACCGCACATTATAAAACAGTAAGTTTTGACGGCGGCACGAGCAGAAAGGCGATTGTTCCTTTCCCGATCGAACTTTTTGATGTCCGCGAAGGCAATCGGGCGAACAGTACGACGGGAACTGTTGCTAATCAGGTTTACAAAAACGGTGTCATGAGTCTGATTGATATTGACGTCGCAAATCTTCGCACTTTCCTAAATGGTGGTTTCGACGGTAAACTGCCGACAACCACGCCGTTTGCGATTGCCAATGGCAATGTCGGTTTGAGAAGCACGGATATTCCGAACAATCGCGGCTGGGTCGTCTATTTTTCAGACCGTCGCGGCGATTACAATTTTGACGGCAGATATAATATGGAAGACATCAATCCGAATTATGATTCGCTCGTCGATGAAGACGTTGACAATAACGGCACGATTGATGTTGATTACACAAATGAAGCTCCGACGCAAGATTCGCAGGACTATGCAGGATATCTTGCCGTCACCGACCACAAATTCTATCGGCGCGGCGTCCGTCTGATAAATGCCGGAACCTTACCGGGAAATTACAACTCAGCAACTCCGACAGCCACCACAGGTTTTACATTTGCTTCCGAAAACGGAGTTTACACCTGGAAAAATTATAATGTGACCAGCGTTAGTGTGGCGGGCGGAACAAATTCAACACTCTCAACCGCCTATTCTCCGCAAAACACCGCTTTACATATTCCGGCATCAATCGTCGGCGATGCGGTCACGGTTTTATCGAACGCTTGGAACGACGGCGAAAGTTTTGCGCTTCCGTATGATTTGGCAAACCGACAGGCAACAGATACGCAAGTGCGGTTTGCGATGCTCGCGGGCGACCCGATCACCGGATATTCTCCGAGTGTCGGATTGACCGGAAGCCAAAACGGCGGACTGATTAACTTCAAGCGTTTTCTTGAAACCTGGTCGGGCGATCGTTTGAATTATTCGGGTTCGCTGATCAATTTGTTCAATTCGTTCAACAGCAACGGCCGGCATAAACCGAATGGAACGGTTTATAATCCGCCGATCCGCGACTGGACGTTTGAAGAATCTTTCAAAGACCCGAATCGTCTGCCGCCCGGCACGCCGTTCGTTTATTTCTTGACATTCACCGGATTTGAACGCGTCAACGATTAGCGTTTGATAACAATCCTTTTCCTTTCGGCGAGTTCGTTTATTCGGACTCGCCTTTTTATTTTGGGTTTTATTTTCTAAACTATAACTTTTGAAATTTGGAAACTTTTATGAAACCTCCGAAAAAAATTATCGAGCTCGCAAAAGCGGTTGACGCCAACGGCGGACGGGCAATGCTCGTCGGCGGTTGTGTCCGCGATGATCTGATGGGCATTGCGCCGAAAGATTGGGATGTCGAAGTTTACGGCATCGAACCCGCCAAACTTCGCGAAATCTTAAATGATTTCGGCGAAGTCAATGCCGTCGGCGAAGCCTTTACGGTTTACAAAGTCGGTCAGGATTTGGATGTTTCGCTTCCGCGCCGCGAAAGAAAAATCGGGCGCGGGCATCGCGGATTTGTCGTCGAAGGCGATCAAGCGATGCCATTTGAAGAAGCGGCGCGACGGCGCGATTTTACCATCAACGCAATTATGCAGGATGCGCTGACCGGCGAAATTATTGATTGCTTCGGCGGCCGTGAAGACATCAAAAACAAACTGCTTCGGGTTGTTTCAAAAGATACTTTCCCGGAAGATTCGCTGCGTGTTCTGCGTGCCGCGCAGTTTGCCGCCCGTTTTGAGTTTGCCATCGAAGCGGAAACGCAAGCGATTTGCCGCCGGATTGATTTAACCGATTTGCCAAAGGAAAGAATCTGGGGCGAACTCGAAAAACTTCTCTTGAAATCGCAAAAACCTTCAATCGGTTTGCAGTATTTTTATGATTTAAATATCGCCGAACAATTGTTTCCCGAACTCGTTGCGCTCGTCGGAGTTCCGCAGCAGCCTGAATGGCATCCCGAGGGAAATGTTGACGTTCATACTTTGATGGTCGTTGACGAAGCACGGAAACTGATTGCTGATCTGGAATTTGCCAGGCAAGTGACGGTAATGCTGAGTGCGCTTTGTCACGATTTCGGAAAACCCGCGACGACGCGCTTTTTTGATGACAAATGGCGTTCCTACGCGCACGATGAAGCGGGCGTTGAGCCGACGCTTTCGTTTCTCGACACTTTAGGGATTTTTACGCTCGACGGTTATGATGTTCGCAGTCAGATCGTCCAACTTGTTCGCTATCATCTGACGCCCGGAATGTTTTACAAATCGAAACCCGGCGATGGCGCATTTCGGCGGCTGGCGCGAAAGGTCGAGCCTGATTTATTGTATCGCGTGGCGAAAGCCGACAGCCTTGGGCGCAATCCCGAATGGCTGCCGAAGGAAAAATGGTTTAAGGCGGAAGCGCAGGAATGGTTTATCGAAAAGGTTCGGGAATTGAATATCGAAAGCAAAGCGCCGCCGGCGATTTTGATGGGCCGCCATCTTATCGAATTAGGCTTGCAGCCTTCGCCGCAGTTTAAGAAAGTTATTGACGCGGTTTACGAAAAACAACTTGACGGGCAAATTACGAATTTAACGGAAGCGATTGATGAGGCAAAAGCAATGATTGAAAATTAGCCGAAAATATCTTGATTCAACTACGATTCGTGCGGTCGAAACAAATGGAAGAGAAAAAAGAAAAGACCAAAAATAAGTCTCAAGGCATAAAAATACTAGTTATTATTCTCATTGCCTGTACGTTTTGGATTTATTATTTCAGCAATCCGAAGCCGCAATATTATTACGATTACACTTTTCGGGTGGCGGATAATATTTTACGCGGCGCAATTGGTTTTCACGAAAAACCGCCGAGCTGGGTTAATGAATTTGTGCCTTTTGAGGGCAATTGGTATTCGGCTTTTCCTTTGGGAAGCGTCTTGACGATGATTCCGTTCGCTATTTTCAAACTTATCGGAATGATCAATGCAATGCCCGCTTCATTTATCGCGGCTTTGACGGCCGGCGCGATTTGCGGTTTTCTGATTAAAATCTCCGAACAATACGAATTTGAGTGGAACAAAAGAATTTTGCTCGTTTGCGGAATTTTGTTCGGGACCTGGATGTGGACGAATCTGACAATGGCGGGCGCGTGGCAATTGGCTTTGGGCATTGCCGTTCTGGGCGAACTAGGCGCGATTTATTTCACGGTTTTTAGCCGCCAGCCGCTGCTCGCCGGATCATTTTTCGCACTCGCTTTCGGTAATCGAACCGAGATTTTACTTACCGCACCTTTGTTTATGTATCTGCTTTTTAGGCCCCAAGTCCCAAGTCCCAAGTCCCAAGTCCCAAGCGATAACGAAAAGCAAAAGGATAATGATTTGGAAGTTTCAGAAACAAAAGAGTTAAAACCCAACCTTGGAATTTGGAACCTAAAACTCGGAACTTGGAACTTGGAGTTTGGAACTTTAACGAAGTTTTGCGCCGTTCCGTTCGTTTTGGGCGTTTTGACTTTGATTTACAATGACATTCGTTTTCATTCCCTGACCGATTTCGGTTACGCCCGGATTCCGGGTGTTTTAGATGAACCGTGGTATGCTCAGGGCATCTTTTCGATTTGGTATATTCCGCTGAATATTAAGGAAATGCTCTATAAGCCCTGGAATTGGCGGTCGAATTTTCCGTATTTGGTGCCGGACGGATTCGGAAGCGCAATATGGTGGAGCAGTCCGTTTATTTTGTTTCTGTTTCGCTTCGGCGCACGCGATAAAATCCTCAAATATACATCTTGGGCGGCAATTATTGCTCTGACATTTCTGCTTTGGACGCACGGAAATCCGGGCGGCTGGCAATTCGGCTATCGTTACGCAATGATTTTACTGCCCTGGATGTTTGTGATTTTACTCGAAAATAGTCCGAAAAAGATTCGTTGGTATGAATGGTTTGCCTATATATTTTCTTTCGTGATCAATCTTTACGCAACTTATCTGTTCTTTTGGACTGACTACGTAAAACCTTAAAATCGCAAATTATAAATTGCTTGAAACTGCTTTTTCCTGAATCAGTTTGGTTAATTCGGCGCGGTCTTTGTTGCGGTTGACCAAGGTTGCCCCGACGATTTTCCCGTTTCTGACGAAAATCTGCGTGACGCCGTTTTCTTCCGCCGAACCGCGCCGGACGATTTTATCCGCGAGGTGAAAATCAGTATCGCCGAGAAAAATAATTTCTGCGCCGCAAACATTGGTCGAATAAGCGCGAACCGCTGAAAAAGCGGTGCGTTCGCCCACCATTGTTTGGGCGGCAAGACGACCCTGCGCCTGTGCGTTGAGCCAATTTCCAACGATTACACGCCGTTCCGCCAGCAAATCGTAAAATTCGGCGACATCGCCCGCCGCGAAAATATTCGGCACGTTAGTTTCCAGAAATTCATTGGTCAAAATTCCGCGATTTACTTCGATTCCGGCATTTCTAAACCACGAAAAATCAGGGCGAATTCCGATTCCAACGCCAAGCATACGAAGCGGAAATTCTTTACTACCGGAGATTAAACCCGTCAGCCGGGTTTCGCCGGTTAATTTTTCAACAGTTTTATTGGTGTGTAAACGAATTCCTTCGGCTTCGATTTTATTTCGCAGAACAGCAAAAGATTCGGTGTCCAGCGCGCCTCCGAAAAACGAATTTTCGAGCATAAAAAGATCGGTCGGAATTTTGTGTTGCGCGAAAAAATTGATGTATTCGACAGCGATAAAACTTCCGCCGACAATTCCGGCGCGGCGTTTTTCGGAAGGCAAAGTTTGAAATTCGGCGATCAATTCGAGAAAAGCATCGGCATCGTCAATCGTTCTTAAATGGGAAATTCCGTGCAAAGTTTCGGGAAATTTCAGCAGGTTTCCCGATGTTGCCAGCAGAAGTTTATCGAATTTGAAAATTTGCCCTTCGGAAGTTGAAACCGTTTGTTCGGCAACATTTATCTGATTGACGCAAACACCAAAAACGCGCCGGATATTTTTTTCGTCATACCAAGTTTCCGCCCTCAAAAAACAGCGTTCGCGAGGCAAAGTTCCTTTGATATAACGCGGCAGCAAAACACGTGAATAAAGCCGGTGCAATTCGGCGGAAATAATCGTAATTTCGGCGTTCGAGTCAATTTTACGTAATTCTTCGGCGGCCGTCGTTCCGCAAATTCCGCCGCCGATGATCAAATAATTCATTTGTTTGCCCGGAGTTTAGCCGTAAAGTTGCGAACCGCTTTCATCAAAAACGCTGATTGCGATCATCGGACAAGATTCGGCGGCAGACAAAATTTCCTGCGCTTCCGAGTCAGAAACTTCTAAAATTTGTTCGGCTTCCGCGCTGCCGTTTTGATTGGAAATGACGACCGCGCGATTTTCGCTGTCGAATTTAAAGAACCGGGCGGAAGTTTCAATACAGGAACCAATCCCGCTGCATGCGTCGTGGTCAACTTTGATTGTTAATCTGGGCATTATTTTCTCCTTTTGGTTAAGCAAATATAAATTTGTGTGGTGCTCACAGCAATTCTAATATGACATTTTTACGGCAAAAAATTCCGGTGTCAGAAATTTATTTTGATTTACGATTCAGAATTCTGTAAATATTACCTATCATTCCAACACAAGTTCGGCAATTTGTTAAAAATCGGATTCAAAACACAATTAAAAAGATTGAAAACAGCTTGCTAAAATGCTTTTATAGACAGACAAGTTTACAATTACGATTTATAAAATTATTTTCCGAAAAATAATCTTGACGAATGAATTTTCTTAAACATTTTACGCTTGATATTACACCGCTCAGAGTTTCACGCGATTACCGACTTTTATTTTTTGGTCAACTCGTTTCGTTTTTCGGTTCGATGATGTCGTTTATTATCCTGCCGTGGCAGATGTTTCACCTGACAGGTTCAAACGAGATGGTCGGCTATATTTATTTTGCTGAATTTATACCGATGGTGACGCTCGCGTTTGTCGGCGGTGCTTTGGCTGATGCGCTCGATAAACGCAAAATGCTGAGGCTCACGGAAATCGGACAGACTCTGGCAACCTTAATTCTTTTGATAAATTCGTTTTTACCGAATCCGCATATTTGGATTTTATTCTTGGTCGCCGCACTCCACGCCGGACTTGCCGCGCTTCAGCGTCCGGCGTTTGAATCGCTGATCCAAAAAATAATGCCTGATAATTTGATGTCGGCGGTCGGTGCGCTGAATTCTTTAAGATACAATTTCGGCGCGATCATTGCACCTTCGATTGCCGGATTAATTGCTTCGCAGTTTACGGCGAGTGCTGCCTATACGATTGACTTAATTACCTTTGTTGCTTCGTTATTCGCCGTTTTTGCGATCAGTGCCGTGCCTTCGCCCGAAAATGCCGAGCGTCCGAGTTTGAAAAGTGTCATCGAAGGCTGTCGCTACGCGCTTAGTCGTCAGGAACTTCTCGGAACTTACCTGATTGATATTTGCGCGATGTTTTTTGCTTTTCCGCTCGCACTTTATCCGGCGTTGGCGATGATGTACGGTGAAAAATATCTCGGATTGTTTCCCGCCGCACTAGCAATCGGAATGCTCGTTGCCAATTTAACATCAGGCTGGACGAAAAATATTCACAAACACGGTTTGATGGTCGCCGTCGCCGCCGCGTTGTGGGGCGTTGGAATCATATTTTTCGGAATGTCAAGCAGTATTTGGGTCGCTCTGTTTTTTCTCGGAGCAGCCGGGTTTTTCGATATGATCAGCGGAATTTTTCGGATGACGATTTGGAATCAGACGATTCCGAATTATCTGCGCGGACGACTCGCCAGTCTTGAAATGATAAGCTATCTGACAGGACCGATGCTCGGCGGCGCAAAAATGGGAATCGTCGCCGAACGTTTCGGTGTCAAAAACGCGATTGTTTCAGGCGGAATTTTATGCGTCGCCTCGATCCTGCTTTCTTCGCTGTTACTGCCGAAATTTATTACTTACGACGGACGCGAAGGCGTCAAGCAAAGAGAAATAGAAGAAGCCGAACGCACCGAATTGTTGCGCGTTTCGGAAGGGGAATTTTAGTTTTATGGCGATTTTACGAAAAAGAGAGATTGATAATTTAGCGCAGATGACGAGCGAAGAACTCGAAGAGTTTTTAGATTCACTGCCGACCGGACAGGAAGACGTCGAAGACCTTTTCGATTTTCTCGAAAGAAAGCTCGAGCGCGAAGAATGCAATCACAGTTTACGTTTTGCGATGCAGT
>JBDTZT010000756.1:0-2595 GCA_040005005.1 Actinomycetota bacterium | reverse complement strand
GCTTCGCGCCACGACCAGAAATTATCCGCGCCCTGATGATTTTCCGCGAGTCCTGCCATCGCATATTGAAAAGCGTGCGAATGGGCGTTTTGAAAAGCCGGAAGCGCGTAACCGTCAATAAAAATGGCGTCCGGCTTTTCGTTTTGAGAGATCGTAAGAATTTTACCGTTTTCACCAATCGAAACGGTTACATTTTCGAGCCAACCCGAATTTTGAAGCAGTGCTTTGAAGCGGTAGGATTTCATTTTGTTTTTGCCCGCGAAAGACGCGAAAGGACACGAAAATTAAGAGTTTTTTCGCGCTTTTTCTCGTCTTTCGCGGGCAATGATTTATTCTTTAATTAAATGGTCAATCAGATTTTCAAAAACCGGACGTAAGACTTTTCTCACCTCATTGGCGCGTGATTCGTTGAAGCCCAGTTCATCGTCGTCCATATAATTGGTTTTCGCCATTTCGAGTTGCAACGCGTGAACTCGCGAGGCGGGCTTTCCGAAATGCCGCGTAATATTTCCGCCTTTGAACGGCGAATTGTGATTTATGCCGAATTTTCCTTGTCTTAAACCGCTCAAAGCAATTTCGATAAATTCCATTCCGGCAGAATTTTCGTCATTGTCGCCTAAGATTAAATCGGGAAAAGGCGCGTCTTGAATTGTCGGCACAAAGCGTCGAATCGAATGCGCGTCCCACAGCAAAACTTGTCCGAATTCAGTGATTCTTTCCGCCAAAAGGCTTTCGATTTTTTGATAATAAGGCTTGTAATATTTTTCTAATCTTCGTTCCACTTCTTTATCATCCGGCACAAAACTTTTATCAACGTAAATTTCATTGCCGAGAAAATCGGTTTTCGGTACTAATTCGGTGATAATTCTGCCATCGTTATAAAGTGGTTTGCTTTCAGGATTGCGGTTTAGATCAATCACCCAACGGCTGAAACGAGCGTGAATAACTGTAATTCCGAGTTCGGGCGCGAAATTATACAAATCGTGGACAAACCAATCCGTATCGTCAGGCGACGCCATCAGCTCGGAACGAAAATGCGCCTTTAATTCTGGGGGAAATTCAACGCCTGAATGCGGAACGCTCAAAATTACCGGAACTTTTTCGCCCGCCGGTTCGATCATAAAAAAAGGACTGTTCATTTATTTTCAGCAATCGCAACAGCTTCCGCAATCACAGCAATCGCCGCAACTGTCACACTCACAACAGCAATCGCAGCCGTCGGCGCAATCACAGCAACAACAGC
Organism: Actinomycetota bacterium; assembly: GCA_040005005.1. GTDB lineage: Bacteria > Acidobacteriota > Blastocatellia > Pyrinomonadales > Pyrinomonadaceae > JAFDVJ01. The sequence continues at coordinate 1,352 of JBDTZT010000756.1, read as the reverse complement.
AGCAACCGTCACCATCACCTCCGGAATTTCCCCAGCCTTTCCGGCGTTTTTTGCCTTGGACAGCAGTTTCAACCGATTCGCCGGGATTCGCCGCGATCGGCGGTTCTTCGCCGCTCATCGGCATTGCCGAACCGACCGAAGCAATCACCGAAGCCGCCAGCGCACCGAGAAACATCAGATTAAAGCTCAAATCGAAACATTCGCGCGCCGATTTTGCTTCGCGCGACTGCGCCGGAGCAACGAGCGCAAATGCAAACACGAACAGAAAAACAAGCGGCATTTGCCACCGGTATTGATGCGCCAGATTTCGCGCTTTTTCCGACGCGTTTTGCCATCTTTTTTGAAAAGTTTGTTTCGGTTTCGGAACACAAACATTTTTCGCTTTCAAAACAGGCAAATTGGTTTTGAGCCTTTTGTGTAAATTTTGCGAAAGCCTTGAAATGAAAAGCGATTTTTGATTTTCGGCAATCGGAAGCTGGTGAATTTTTTCGACCAGAAAACTTTCAATTCTGCGTAAAATCACGGTGATTTTTCGTTTTGCTTCGGCGGTTAATTTTTCATCATTCAAATCAAATCCGGCGCGAAAAGCATTAAATTTTTGACCGCGAAAATCCTTTTCGTAATCTTCAAATGCATCAAGCAAATAAATCAATTTGCCGAAGGCAAAACCAATTTCAGACGCAAGATTTTCGAGTTCTTTCTTGCCGATTTGCCGCACGCCTTCGCGGAAGAAAATTGCGGTTGTTTGCGCAGTCGGTTCGGCAAGATTTTCTAAAATTTCATCGGCATTTTTCGCATTAATTTTACTTTCGCGTTTTTCCTGCGTTTGCAAAATTGTTTTCACTTCGCTAAGCGGAAAATTCCAGGTTTCGAGCAATTTTTCCGCCCGTTGAAATTCTTTGGAAAATGCTTTGCGGGCGAATTTGTAGCGGCGTTTTCCTTCGTCCTCAATGTGGTCGGCGAGTTTGAATTCGGTCAGAATCACGTTTGCCGTCGCCGCAAACTGCAAGGACACAGGCATTTCGGATTTCGGCAGGTTCAGGCAATTAAAAGATTGATAAGATTTTTGCCAATCCTGCACATTTTCACCGCTCAAACTCGACAAAATTTCCGCCAGGAAAACCGTATCGTGATTGAGCAAAAGACGCGATTTTTGCCCGTAGAGCGACCCGATAGTTTTACAAGTTCCGCAATAATTCAGTCGCCGAAAATGTTTTTCATCTTCGGACATTCCGCATTTTTTCGCACGCATTAAACCAAACATAAATAATAAATTACCTCAAAATAAATAATAATTCACCTGATCAAACTTTGCGCCGCCGCCTCGCCGGTTTCGATTGCGCCTTCCATAA
>JBDTZT010000755.1:0-2596 GCA_040005005.1 Actinomycetota bacterium | reverse complement strand
CTATTTGATTCCGCTGTTCGGGATGATTGTCGGAAGCGCGATGAACGGCGCGGCGATTGCCATCGAACGCTTGAGCGGTGAAATGGAGGCGCGAACGGGCGAAATCGAAGCGTATCTCGCGCTCGGCGCAAATTATCGCCAAGCGTCCGAGCAGCCGCTTCGACAGGCGTTGCGCGCCTCTCTTATTCCGACCGTCAACGGATTGATGGTCGTCGGCATCGTTACTCTGCCCGGAATGATGACCGGGCAAATTCTCGCCGGTGCGTCACCTTTGACCGCCGTTCGTTACCAAATTGTCGTTGTCTTTATGCAGGCGGCGGCGGTTGCCATCACGACTGCAACGGTTGCTCTCTGGTATCGGCGGATGTTTTTTACATCCGCTCTGCAACTCAAACAGCGTCCGCCGGAAAATAATAACTAACTCCGACCGAGCAACACCCTTCGGCGCCGCGCTCATCCACCACCGTTCCGCTTAAAGTCGCAGTCGCCGATTGTGCGTTAATTTGTATTACGCCGCTAAAGCTAAAAATCAGCGAGCCGATCATCAATAAAAAACTTTTCCGCAAAAAAAATTATAAAAACACACTCTTAATATTCAAAAACCAAGCAATTTTGTAACAATTGTGATGTTACAGAATTTCAATTTGTAAGACGGTATCGCATAGAAATTGCCCACAATATAGAGCGGCGAATATCAGATTCTATTTATTAACGCGCCGCGTTTCTGCTTTGTTAATTGTTAATGCGGGTGCTTATCATTGTGTTTATGTCCGTGTTTGTGTCCGTTTGAAGCGACTGTTTTGCCTTTCACCATTCGCTCGGTGGCAACCGTCACAAAAAGCCGCCCGTGTTTGACACCGCGAAGACTGAGCAAACCATCGGACATGGCGCGAATTTCACGCAGCTCGCCGCGCAAAACTATCACTTCCATACAATCGTCGTGCGAGACGTGAACGTGCAGCACGGAGACGACTAAATCGTGATGCTCGTGCTGTAATTCATTCATTTTGTCGTTCAAATCGGTAGCATGATGGTCGTAGACGAGCGTTAAGCTGCCGAGGACTTCCGCGTTTTCCGGGGAGGTTTCAATTCGTGATTTGATGAGCGCCTCGCGCATCAAATCACGAAGCGCTTCGGAACGATTTTCAATCCCTGACCGTTAATTAAATTGTCGAAACTTTTTAATAATTCGTCCTCAACGCTGACTCCGAATCTTGATATTTCACTCATTACAAATACTCCCGCTTTTATAAGTTCTTTTAATTTTTGGCGAACAGTCTAAAGGTTACACCAAAGTTGAACGTCGTTCTATATCCGGGCGTGATGTGGAAACGCGACGGGTAAATATCTCTGCCGCTTTCCGGGTCAATGCCGATCGGCGCGTCGGTTCTGAGGCGCGATTCGTGATACTGCTGCGTTTCGTTGTAGGTTTTGTTCAAGACTTTATCAACCGAAAAATTTACGTCCATCCATTTTGTAATGTGTTTGGAAAAGCTGAAATCAACGACATCGTAGCCGGGAGCGCGAATCGAAGCGTCTTCCGCGTCAACCCGGTAACTGGTAATCTGCCCATATGTCCGAGTCCGCCCAAACCGATGATGCCGACTTTCTGCCCTGCGCCGACTTTCCAGTGTTTGGAAAAAGTTTCTGGAAGCCGCCCGCAAAGGCAGACACGGTGTGCGGGATTATTGTTTAATGCTGACGGCTTACCGGCACGGACTGAGAGTTTCGGAACTGATTGATATTCGCCACAAAGACATGGATTTTGACTCGGCAAGAATTTATGTGCGTCGTTTGAAAGGAAGCCTTTCGACTCATCAACCAATCGAGGGCGACGAACTTCGCAGTATAAGGGCATGGCTCAAAATCAGAGAAAATTATCCGAACGCAAATTCAAATTATCTATTTCTGAGCGAACGCGGACCGCTGACGAGACAGGCGGTTAATTATCTGGTTGAACAGATCGGCAAACGCGCGAAACTAAATTTCAAGGTCAATCCGCATATGCTGCGACATTCGATCGGCTACTACTTAGCCAACAAAGGCTGCTACACCAGACTCATTCAGGACTATCTCGGACATCGAAATATCACGCACACGGTTCGATACACGAGAACATCTGCCCACAGATTTGAAGGGCTGTGGCGATAAAACTCTGTGGGACTATCCCCTCGTTTGTGGGATCTTACCCATCAATTGCCCGCAAGTAAGTGGAAAAACGGCGATCTCGCCGTCAGCATGGTGCAAAAGAAAACACTTGATTTACAAACGCTGAAAGTCACTGTCGGAGGTCGGCGGGGAGCGTTGCTAAGTAATGCCGTAAAAGCAGACGGCAGATGCAATTCTTATCAGCTTGGCGGCTTCAAAACCCCCGTCTGCTGTGCGCGAAAAATAATTGCCGGATAACCCGGCGCAAAAGAATCTCTCGGCAAAAATATAATCCCATTAATATCACTCGGCATTGACCTCTTTTTGCGACAAATCTTGCGTTTATAGATGAAGAACAATTCACAGAGAATTGATATGAGAAAATATGAAAATTCACCAGACAATTTTTAACGGCATTCTAAAATTTATTATAATCGGCTTAATTTCG
>JBDTZT010000754.1:0-2597 GCA_040005005.1 Actinomycetota bacterium | reverse complement strand
CGGACTGATTTGCATAACGATACATTTGAAGTCGTTGTGGACGCCGACCTTTCCGGCGGACCGCTGATTGACGAACAGCATCCGAATAAAGACATTGACCGCTGGGATGCCTTCTTTGGTTTTCACGGAATTCACGCCCAAAATTATCACACCTTTACTCCCGCCGCAGGCAAAGACTGGACGATGCTCTGGGGACCGCAGCAATGGCTTAAAAGTCTGCCCTTTTCAAATGCCGCATACAACTATAATTTTAAACCCGGCGAAGCGGGACGGCTCATCTTTGAATTCTGGATCACGCCGTTTGATTACGCTGACCCGGACGACCCGGCGCGTTCGGTTGAATCAAAATTAACGGAAAATAAAACAATCGGGATGAGCTGGGCAATAATTGATTACGATGATGCGAGTGCCAAAGGCAACAACGGTTTCTGGAATCTTTCGCGCAAGCATACGATGTACGGCAACGCCTCGGAACTTGTGAATTTTAAATTAATGCCGCTTGAGCCGTCTTTTAGAAAAGCGATTGAAGCCGATTGGTCGTCGCAGGTAATTGATATGAGTCGCCGCCTCGTGGCATTTAAGGATTTATCAACCGGCAAAATCACGGCCTGGAAATGGGAATTCGGCGACGACCAAACTTCGACCGAGCAGAATCCGATTCATCAGTATGAAAAAGCGGGTAAATACGTCGTAACTCTTTATATTGAAGGTCCCGAAGGGAAATCCCGCCGGGCTAAAGTCTGGCAAGTCGCGGTGAGGTGAAATTCTTCGCGCTATTTTTGCCGGAAATTTTGTAAACGCCGTATTCAAATTCATTTTAGAGGAACACCAAGCCATGACAATCAAAGAATTTAATCCGCAATATATGAAAATCGGTGTCCTGACCGCCGCCCTTCAAGAACTAACGCCCAGAGAAATCCGCGACCGTGATCCTGACCGCGCCATCGAAGATTGGGCAGCTTTTGCCGAGGAACTGGGCGTCGAAAACATCCAGCTTTCCGCCGCGCTTCATCCTGATGAATCCGATGTGCCGCCTGAATCTATGTTAGACCCGGTCGCTAATACTTTGGATTTGCGCAAGCCTTTCAACCCGGAACGGGCGCAGCGAGTGCTGAATTCATTGAATGAACATAAAATCGGTCTGTCGGATATTGCCTATTTTGACAATATGCTCCACGAAGATCCGGGCATCAGAAAAAAGAAATACGACTTTATGCGGCGTGTTTTTGATGCCGCCGCGCTGCTCGGCGCGGATGCTGTTTGCGGTTTTGTCGGCCGAAATCAAATGCACAGTATGGACGAAAATCTAATTGATTTCGAGGAGCATTTCATTCCGCTGCTGAAAGAAGCAAAGGCGCGCGGATTGACCTATCGAGTCGAACAATGTCCGATGCCCGGCTGGACCATCAATGACAACTTTCATAACAATATCGCCTACACGCCCGGCACCTGGATCGCACTGCATCGAATCTGCGAAAAGCACGCGGTCGGCGAGCAGTTTCGTATTCACTATGATCCGTCGCACGCGATTTTGATGGGACAGGACACGCGCTCAATTTTTCAATACCTGAAAGATACCGGCTACCAGTTTCTGATCGGCGGCTTTCACGTCAAAGGTCAGGTCATTGATTCGCGCGGCGTGGCGGCGTGGGGTTACGGCGGGCAAACCGTCGAGCGCGGCGATTGGGTCAACGGTTCACCGTCCGCTAAACCGGCGGATCAATCCAATGCCTGGTTAAAGCAAACTATTCTCTGCGAACACGAGCTGCCCGGAACGGCGAAACACGATCCGTTAGCCTATTTACAAAACCGGACGGTTGACTGGCTCGATCATCAGCTGGCCGCCCGCGAACTTTTGGGTTTAGACGCGGCAAACACGCATCTGATCGTCGAACACGAGTATCCAAAGGCAAGAATTCAGGATAAAGAGCGACTTAAACCCATTCTGCAGGGCTCGATCGCCTTTACCCGAAAGATTGACGAAGCCGCCGCCTGTATGTATGCCTTGCAGCACGAGGTTTTGAGCGGACAAAATATACCGGTTCAGGGCGTTGGACGCGAAGCGTTTCGCTCATAAATGTTCGTGAATAGAGAAAATCTAAAATAGAAAATTTTTTGAATTTAAAACTTGAGTTATGAATCAACCGCAACTTTATTTATCGGCACTTATTTTTCTCTGTTTAATGACACGGTTGGGTTTCGGCCAGGAGAAGCCGAAGTTTGATATTAATTCGACCGCTTCGATTAAAGGAACGCAAGTTTACCAGCCCGATTTAGAAAGTATCAGAAAGAACTATAAATTCCCCAAATGGTTCCGGGATGACAAGTTCGGGATTTTTATCCATTGGGGAGTTTATTCGGTTTCCGCGTTCGGCTCGGAGTGGTATCCGCGAAATATGTATATACAGGGCAGCCCGGAATTCAAGCATCACCGCGAAGTTTGGGGTGATCAGACAAAATTCGGCTATAAAGATTTTATTCCGATGTTTAAAGCCGAAAAGTTTAATGCCGATGAGTGGGTGGATTTGTTTCAAAAAGCCGGGGCGCGTTTTGTCGTGCCGGTTGCCGAACATCATGACGGCTTTGCGATGTATGAC
>JBDTZT010000753.1:0-2603 GCA_040005005.1 Actinomycetota bacterium | reverse complement strand
AGAATGTCGAATCGGACCTTTTGCGACAGGAAATGAAGGCCGGGAAGGGCCTGTCGCGGTTGATGGACGGAACACGCTACTGGGATTTACGCCGCTTGGAAAAACTCGGAGCGCGATGGGCCGATATTATCACCGCGATTACGAACGTCGATCTGGAGTATTATATGAAACTCAAAGATCCCGAGCGTGTTTTTCTCCTTCCATTTGGGTATCCTACAACGAAAGAACCGGGCAACCCCGTTCAAAACACTGAGGATCCAAACACCGTTTATTTTTTTGGAAGCATGGATTGGCCTCCCAATGCTGTTGCTGCGCGAAACCTTGTTGAGAAAATTATGCCTGAGGTTTGGAAGGCGATACCTGAGGCAAAGTGTTTTTTAGTGGGTAAGAATCCAGGGGAGCAAATCATTGCCCTCGGGTCGAGAAAGGTCACTGTAACTGGAAAGGTTCCCTCAGTCCGCGAATATTACAGACGGGCGGCTGTCGTCGCCGTGCCAATAGGGGGCGTGGGCGGGGTAAAAATCAAGCTAATGGAAGCGATGGCCGCCGGGAAAGCCATCGTGTCTACTCCGGCAGGTGCTGCCGGTGTAATGGTTGAACACGGTAAACACCTACTAATTGCTGATCGACCAGCTGATTTTGCCCGGGCGCTGACTGAGCTTTTAGGCAACGAATCTGCCCGTCGAAAACTGGGTTCTCGATGACAAAGTGCCGAAACTTAATGACTCGATAAATAAAACCGTTGCGCCGTTGGCGCGTGTCGCGCTCGTTTCCGACAACGAAATGGCGCAGACGGAAACGATTCTGGAAACGGCGAAACAGACGAAAAGTCAGCCCGCGTCGCAAGGTTTGGGTTTGGGAATCGCCAATTCGCAGCGCGCCTTTCTGCGTGTTCCCGCGCTAAGTCAGGCGTGGCGCGAATTCGGTTTTCAAAACCGGCAAAGCTGGACGATTGACCGCAATATTCAATTGCAGATTTCCTTCGCCGTTTCGATGGCAAACGGTTGCCGTTACTGCACGCTTCATCAGGTCAAAGGTTTGCGAAGATTAGGCGTTGACCCGAAAAAACTGCTGGCGATGAAAAAGGACGATTCGGCTTTGACGCCGCGAGAATTAACGGCGGTCGAATTTGCCCGAAAACTGACGAAACAGCCTGCCTCCATAACGGACGCGGATTTTGAAAAACTGAAAAAGGAATTCGGCGAACAAGGCGCCGTCGAAGTTCTTTTGCAAACCGGCGCGTTCGCGTTTATGAATCGTTTTACCGATGGTTTACGCCTTCCGTCCGAAGATGAAGCCGTCAAAAATTATCAGGAAACCTACGGCGACGGAACCTATAAGAGCGATTGGAAGAATTTGCAGAAATAAGTTAATAACGGAAAATGGAAAATTAAGAACTATATTCTTAATTTTGCATTTTCCGTTTTCCATTGCTTTCAATATTTAGGAATTTTCGGATCAACTTCGTTTGACCAGGCAGTGATTCCGCCGCGCAAATTTTTCAATTCGCCTTGAAAACCGGCGCGTTCGAGAGCCTGAATCGCCGCCCCGCTTCGTCCGCCCGCTTTGCATTGAACAATCGTTTCACGGTTCGGATCAATTTCGTCCATTCTTTTAATAATATCGCCAAGCGGAATAAGTTTCGCGCCTTCAATGTGCGCAAAAGCATATTCGTCGGGCTGGCGCACGTCAATCAGTTGAATATCTTCGCCCGCGTCCATTTTCGTTTTGAGTTCGGTTGCGGTAATTTCTTGCATTTTATATTTTTCCTCGTAAATTTTTTTTGAAGTGATACAATTTTATACCTTTGTGCTTTGATTTCTGCAATGGACAAACGCGAGAAAAATTCAAAACCGACGGAAACTTGGGACGAAAGATACGCAAGCGGCAAATATTCTTCCGCCAAACCGCACAAACTTTTAATCGAATCCGCCGAAAAATTAAAAGCGGGAACGGCTTTGGATTTGGCTTGCGGCACAGGTCGCAACGCAATCTTATTAGCGGAAAAAGGCTGGCGCGTGACGGCGGTTGACAATTCTGCGGTTGGAATCGAAATTGCGAGACAAAGAGCGAAAGAAAAAGGGCTGAAAATAGATTTTTGCGTCGCGGATCTGGAAAAAGGTGAATTTGCAATTGAAGAAAACGCTTACGATTTAATTTGCGATTTTTATTATCTGCAGCGCGAACTTTTCGCGGAAATGAAAAAAGGCGTAAAGCCCGGCGGAATCATTATTTCAACAATTCACATTTACGGCGAAGACGAAGAGAAAGGCAGATTTTTATTGAAGGAAGGCGAATTAAAAGAGTTTTTCAACGATGCAGAAATTTTGCACTATCACGAAACTTCCTTAACCGACACGGACGCAGGCGAACATCATCGGCGGACGGCGGAAATTATTGCGAAGACGATGAAAAGTGAAAAATGATTTACTTTTTTAAGATAGACATTTTGTTAGCTAATCAAAAAAAATGTACTGATTAATAAATAGTTTAAATTTAGTCTTGACATTGGAATTAATTCCATACTTTACACTTTCTTTTATGGATGATGTTTTCATAATTCGAAATCATTGGTTGGCAGGTGAATTAGCTAAAGCGGCCGG
>JBDTZT010000107.1:0-8711 GCA_040005005.1 Actinomycetota bacterium | reverse complement strand
TCCCGGCATAGCCAAAGGTCATATCAAACTGGCTTGCCGCCGCTTTTACATTTTGGGTTGTAAATAGCAGAAGGCTTGTAAGCAAACTGATTGTTACCACAAAACAGTTTGTTTTTTTGAAAAGGAGAGTAAATTTTTCAAATAAGAATGTTCGGTTAATGCACATTGATTTTATTTCTCTTTCTAAAAGATTAAATTCTTATGCTGACACTGCAAAATTTATAACGAAAAACTTAAAAATAGATAATATGCAGCATACTCCAATTTTACTTCAAAAATAATTGGCATCATAACACAATATCTGGGAAGCTAGAAAAAAATTAGTTATTATTACATTTATGAAAATTAAAATTTTAATAACATCGTTGCTCCTGGCTGTTGGATCATTTGCCCAGCAACCATCGCCGACGCCTTTGCTTTACAGTGAAAAAACGCTTTCGGATTTGCAGAAAATTCAGCAAGCCGCGTTGCAGAGCGATTATGCTTACCGGCAAACAGCCTATCTTTCCAACAATATCGGACCGCGCCTGACAGGTTCGCCGCAAGCCGAACGCGCTGTGCTGTATGTTGCCGACGAACTGCGGAAACTCGGGCTTGAAGTGCGTTTGCAGAAATTAACCGTTCCGCATTGGGTTCGCGGTGAGGAAAAAGGTGAACTCGTCGAATTTGAAGGTATGGCGCGAGGGACAACGCAAAAGGTAGTTTTGACGGCACTCGGCGGAAGTATTGCGACGGACGCCAACGGTTTGATTGGCGAAATCGTGGTCGTCAATAGTTTTGACGAATTAAACGCGCTCGGCAAAGAGGGAATTCAAGGCAAAATCGTTTTGTTCAATTACAAATTCGACCGCGAAATGCAGTCTTCGGGTTTCGGCGGCGCGGCTTACGGGCAAGCGGTTCAGTATCGTTTCGGCGGCGCAATTGCGGCGGCGAAACTTAATGCAATCGCCGTTTTGGTTCGTTCGGCGGGCGGTTCGCAAAATCGTCTGGCGCACACGGGCGTAATGGGTTACGTTGACGGCGTAACGAAAATTCCGGCGGCAGCGGTTTCGTTTGAAGACGCGGAAACGATTGCTTATTTGTCGAAAATGGGCAAAGTCAAAATCAAATTGACGCTGACACCGCAGACTTTGCCGGATACGACAAGTTACAACGTCATCGCTGATTTGAAGGGAAGCGAAAAGCCCGACGAAATCGTCATTGTTTCGGGACATCTCGATTCTTGGGATTTGGGCACGGGTGCTTTGGACGACGGTTGCGGGGTTGCCTTGGCAATGCAAGTTCCGTATCTTTTGAAACAATTAAACTTGAAACCGAAACGCACGATTCGCGTTATCGCCTGGATGAATGAGGAAAGCAACGGTGTCGGCAGCAAAACTTACTTTCAAGAAGAAGAGGTAAATGTCGCCAATCATTTTGCGGCGATTGAAAGTGATTTAGGCGCGTCGCATCCGCTCGGATTTTATTTCACGGGAAAACCCGAAGCGTTACTGTTTTTTGCGCCGATTTCAAAGGTGTTAAGTTCGCAGGGCGCGGGGCTCGTCCAGTTTCAGGCAGGCGGCGTTGGCTCAGACATCGGACCTTTGACGCAAAAAGGAGTTCCCTCGTTCGCGCCGTGGTTTAATCAGCAAACTTATTTTAATTATCATCACACAGCGGCTGATACTTTCGACAAAATCAATCCGAAAGAATTAGCTGAAAACGGTTCGGTGATGACGGTTTTGGCATATGGGCTGGCAAATTTGGAACAACAAATTCCTAGATAAATTTCAATCCCAAGATCCGCGTTCCGTGTTTTAAAGTTGATTCGTTGAATTTCAAATGGTAACTTTTATCTAATAGACTTGGAACTTGGGATTAAAATTATGAACAGACCGCCGCCGTATTTTCCGCAAAACCAGCTTTCGCCGCCCGACGAGAATCGTTATAAGAAATTCAAGATAATTGTCGGTTTGGCAATTATTGCAGCAATTTTATTACTCGCGGGTGTCGGAATTGGCATTTATCTTCTGATCAGTTGGGCAATCACTTAAATCTGTTTCAAAATTTTGGACAAAATAAAAAGTCGGCAATATTCTTTGCCGACTTTTTATTTAGGATTGATTGACGGTTTTAATTTATGCTGATTTCTTTTTCCATCACGACAACATTTTTGCCTAGGATAATCATTGTTACCGGAGCAAACCCCTGCGCTCCGACTTCGTCAATGTCTTTATGAATTTTGACCTCGGTTCGACCTTGAACCAGTTTATATTCGTATGTTTTGTTTGACTTCGGCGTACGTTCCATCAACATTACTAATTCGGCGGTGACAAATCCCTGCTTGAAAATAATTGTTCGCGGAAGCAACTGATAACCTTGCTTGGCTAAATCGTTCATCTCTTTTTCCATCGTGCTAACACGGGAAGTTGCCAGAACTTTGTAGCGATACGGTTCACTCGTCGGATTTTCGACGCGCTTGAGCAAAATTGACATATCAAATTGCTGGGTGGGTGCGCCGTATAAAACACGAAAACCTTTCGCGGCAACCTCGTCAAGTTCCTTTTCCATCGTCTGGATTCGTTTGGTCGAAAGCACCAAATAAGATTGGTCATCATCGATTTTTACTTTGTCTTGCGAAAAGCCGAAAATTGAGATTAAAAGTAGCAACGTTAGTGAAAATATATACTTTTTCATAAAATCCTGGCTAATCTACCGATTCAACCCCGCATTTTGTTTTTTCGCGTTGGCTTTCGCACCTTCGATTGCCAATTGTTTGGCTTTCGGAAGCAGTTCGATTGCCCGCAACAATTGGTTGTCATATTCATTGAAAACCTGAAATGAAGTCTGCGAGCCGTAAGCGGCGGTAACGAGTTCGATTCTGAGCGTTCGGAGCACAAATTCCTTTTCTTTATCAATCAAATTTGCCGGAACTTTGTATTTTTGAAAGGCGTAATTTTTGAAAGCTTGATAGATAGCATCGGTAATTTCAAAATCTTTTGGTTTAATGTCGTAGTCAAATTTTATCGGGCGGTCAACTTTGTAAGTTTCATAACCCGGCAGTTTTCCGAAAGCCAAATCGAGTGAGAAAGCGAAAACGGGATTGACCAGTCTTTGTTGAATTTTGATACTTTCATCGGTTAAAGTTTGAGGTTTGATAACTTCATCAGGTGTGATACCGCCGCCGCCATAGACCGATCTTCCGGAATCGGTTTTGCTTTCAGCGCCCTTCGGAATTTGATAGCCGTTTTCGTCACGGTAAGTTCCGCCTTTGGTGTAGTAATCATAAAGATTTCCGTTCGAATAATCGCGCTGAATTAATCGCCCGGAAGGGGTTTCGTATTTGGCAATGGTTAAGAGCAGCATCGAGCCGTATTCAAGTTGAAAAGGATTTTGCACGAGTCCTTTGCCGAAGGTATTTTCGCCGACGATCAAAGCCCGGTCATGGTCTTGAAGCGCACCGGAGAGAATTTCGGAAGCCGAAGCCGTGTTGCGGTTGACCAAAACAACAAGGGGAGTTTCGTCCGGGGTTGCATTGGTCGAGGGAAATGAATCGGCTGAGCCTTCAACGCGACCTTTTTGCGTGAAAATAGTTTGCCCCTTGCCGATAAAATTATTCGCGACATAATAGGCCTGATTAACCAGACCGCCGCCATTGTTGCGTAAATCAATGATCAACTGCTGCATTCCTTCCGCTTTCAGACTTGCCATTGCTTGTTTAAATTCAGCGAAGGTGGTTTGGTTAAAACCGCCCGACATATTGATATAACCCACGCCGGGACGCATCATATAGGCTTCGGAAATTGAGGGTTGAGCAACTGAATCACGGATAATTTCAACTGTTTCGCGCTTGCCGGTGCCGTATTTTTCGACGACGAGTTTAGCCACCGTTCCGCGTGGTCCGCGCAGAAAAGTTCTGACATCACTAAACGGTTTTCCAATCATTGAAGTGCCGTTGACTTCGAGAATTTTGTCGCCGTAGCCGAGTCCCGCGCGATTGGCCGGCGCACCGTCAAAGGTCGCTTTGATAAAGGTTGCAATGACATTTCCGTTGGCGTCCGATAAATCGCCGATGGTCGCGCCGATACCGAAATAGCGCGAGCTTTGATCGGTCCGAAATTGTTCGGTCTCTTTTGCGTCAAAATAGTTCGAGTGCGGGTCGAGCGTGTGCAGCATCGAATCAATCGAAGTCTTGAAAAGGTCGTTGTAATCCAGATTTTTGCCGTTGACGTGATTTGACTCAATCATCGTTAAAGCCTCGGCTAAATCCGATTCAATCGAATCGGTTGTCACCACTTTATTGGTTTTGGCAACGGATTTATTTTCGGTCGAAGTCCGCGGTTTGGTTTTTGACACCGCCGACGGTTCCTGAGCAAAAACATTAGAAAAAACTAATATTATTGAAAGTATAATACCGAACAAAGCTGAACTTTTTTTCACTATAAAAATCTCCTAAAAATTTACTGCCGAATAGAATTTTTCTCAAAAAATGATAACATCTGTTTGAAGAAAAAGCGACAGAATTAGTTGCACACAGGTTAATAATAAAATGAGAAAAATAATAAATTCCACCCGTTTTGGGGCTACAATCTTAATAATTCTAACTTTTTATATCTCGGGCTTTTCTCAAATTGAAACATATTCCGTTCCGGCTAAATGGGAATTTTACTCCGTTAAAGACAAGAAGGTTTCCTTTCTGATGCCGAGACTGCCGGTGTTGATTGAACAAAGCAATCAATGTCAGGGCGAAGAAACTCAAGAATATGCTGCTTATACGGATGGTGTCGGGTATGTTTTCAGAATAACTTCTAAAATAGATCCGCCAAATTATTGCTCGCAAAAGAGAAATTTTGACGAAAAGAATTTCGCGAATAGAGTTCAGGTTTTGAAGAATGATTTAATCGAAGTATCAAAATCTGAAGATAATAATTCTAAAAACGAAGTCATTAAACTAACCGCAAATGACAGAATTATTAAACTTATCAATGATTTTGAAAATAAAAGATGGTTTGAGTTGAAGATAATCGGGGATGACGAAAAAAAGATTGAAGTAAAGAATTTTCTTTCATCGTTGAAAACAAAAAAAACTGCAACTGGAATTGAAATCGGGCAGGGCGCAGAGCAAACCTATGGTGATGATGCTTCCGCCAGTATTGTCGAAGTGAAAACTACCACAAATTCCGGCATCGGAAACGGCGCGAATAGCGAAAAAATTGATACCGTCAAACAAATCCTTGTCAAAATTAATGATCTGACCAACAAGGTTCTGACGATCGTATCGAAACCAAGGGCGAACTATACCGATTCAGCAAGACAAAGCACAATTCAGGGAAAAGTAGTTTTAAGAGTTACTTTTTTGGCTAACGGTGCAATCGGAAATATTTCTCCGGTTTCGGGTTTAGGAAACGGTTTAACTGAAGAAGCAATCAAAGCCGCCCGTAAAATTGTTTTTGTTCCGGCGCAGGGAAAGGGATTTCGCGTTTCAGTTGCTAAAATCATTGAATACAGTTTCACAATTTACTAAAAATGTCTCATTTACTTGAAGTAAATAATTTGGAAACACATTTTCCGACCCGCGCCGGTCTGGTCAAAGCGGTCAACGATGTCAGTTTTTATATTGACGAAGGCGAACTTTTAGGGCTTGTCGGCGAATCGGGCTGCGGAAAATCTATTACCGCGCTATCGGTAATGCGCCTGATTGCGCCGCCGGGTAAAATTGTCGGCGGTGAAATAAAATTTAAGGGCGAAAATCTATTGAAAGCGAGCAACGAACGAATGCGCGAGATTCGCGGCAATGATATTGCGATGATTTTTCAGGACCCGATGACTTCGCTGAATCCGGTTTTTACGGTCGGCGAACAGATTGCCGAAGTCTTGCGCCTTCATCGAAAACTGAACAAAAATGCGGCCTGGGACGCGGCAATTGAGGCGATGAAGGAGGTTTCGATTCCAGATCCGAGCCGGCGCGTGAAAGATTATCCGCATCAACTTTCGGGCGGAATGCGCCAACGCGTGATGATTGCGATGGCACTCGCCTGCAATCCCGAACTGCTTATCGCCGATGAACCGACAACCGCTTTGGACGTGACCATTCAGGCTCAGATTCTCGAACTTTTAGATGAACTCCGCACCAAACGAAAACTCGCGGTTTTATTGATCACGCACGATTTAGGCGTAGTTGCCGAAGTCGCCGACCGCGTTTGTGTCATGTACACAGGCAAAATTGTCGAAGAATCCGGCGTTGACGAGATTTTTGAAAAGCCGAAACATCCTTACACGAAAGGTTTGTTAAAATCCGTGCCGAAACTGACCGCGCATGACATCGAAAAAGTTTCGCGTCTGCAAACGATTGACGGAACTGTGCCGAGTCCGACAAATCTGCCTGAAGGCTGTCATTTTGCACCGCGTTGCGAACAGCGGATGGATATTTGCATCCACGGCACGATTCCGCTGATCGAATTAGCTAATGATGTCAAAGTAAGATGCGTTTTGTACGATGAAAAACGAAAATTTGAAATTGGCCGGCACAAAACTTTATTTGCGGTATCCGAAACTTGAAGATTGTGCTGAATTTATCGCATTAGCCGGGTCGAGCCAAAAGTTTCATCGCAAATTGGTCAATCCGGCGAAGGACGAAGAAAGTTTTCGGCGTTATGTCGAGCGAAGCATGGCAAAAGAGAATGAATTTCTGCTGATTTGCCGATACAAAGACGAAAAAATTGCCGGTGCGGTAAATCTTTCGCAGATATTTCGGCTCGGTTTTCAAAATTGCTATCTCGGCTATTATCTTTTTAAAGATTTTGTCGGCGAAGGCTTGATGACGGAAGCCGTCGGATTGATTTTGCGCCACGCTTTCAAAAATCTGAAACTCCGTCGCGTCGAAGCAAATTTCCAACCCGAAAATAAATCTTCGATTGCCGTTTTGCAAAAAAACGGTTTCACAAAAGAAGGTTTTTCGCGCAAATATCTGAAAGTCGGCGGACGCTGGCGCGACCATGAACGATGGGCAATAATCAGGGAAGATTGGAGCAACAAGTAAAAAGGCAAAAGATAAATGGAAAATAGCGCAGTTAAAGCTCAAAAAAAAGAACTAGTTCAGGTTCGCAAATTGATCAAACATTTTCCGGTTGAAGACAGCGACGATGTAGTACGGGCGGTAGACGGTGTTTCGTTTGATATTTTGGCGGGCGAAACGCTTGGTTTGGTTGGTGAATCGGGTTGCGGAAAGTCAACCGTCGGGCGTTGCATTTTGCGGCTTTATGAACCGACGAGCGGGGAAGTTTTGTTTGAAGGGCAAAACATAATCGGATTGCCGAACAAGCAAATGCGCCAATTGAGGCGCGAAATGCAGATTATTTTTCAAGACCCATATGCTTCTCTAAATCCGCGACTGAGCATTCTCTCAATTGTTTCCGAACCACTAAAAATTCACGGCATCGGCAATAAACATGAGCAGAAAGAGCGTGTCGCGGATTTGCTCAAAAAAGTCGGGCTCGACCCGAATTATATGTTTCGTTACCCGCACGAGTTTTCGGGCGGACAACGCCAACGCATTGCGATTGCGCGGGCGTTGGCGCTCAATCCGAAACTAATTATTTGCGACGAACCCGTTTCGGCTTTGGACGTTTCCGTGCAGGCGCAGGTCGTCAATCTTTTGCAGGATTTACAGGCGGAATTCGGTTTGACGTATCTTTTTATTTCACACGGCTTGGCGGTTGTCGAGCATATTTCCCAACGTGTGGCAGTGATGTATCTCGGCAAAATCGTCGAGATTGCCGACGCGCAAGAATTGTATGAATTGCCGCTTCATCCATACACAAAGGCTCTGCTTTCGGCGATTCCGATTCCTGACCCGAAACAAAAACGCGAGCGAATCGTGTTGCAGGGTGATGTGCCAACACCGATCAATCCGCCGTCAGGTTGCCGGTTTAGAACGCGTTGCCCGATTGCGATTCCGCAATGCGCTGAAATTGTTCCCGAACTGCGCGAGATTACAAAAGGGCATCGCGCGGCATGTATTCGCGTCGAGGGTTACGATACCGCGCCGAAAGCCGATTAAAGTTGAAACGATTAAATCTAACATTGCGTAATCAAAACTGTAGTTCCAATTAACAAATTAGCGGCTAGCTTTATCGAATTTAGAGCTGAAAGCCGCCTAAAAGGAGAAAATTATGGACGGAGTAAATACCGAATGGAAAGAACCGCCGATTCCCGAACACATCAGAGCTGAAGATACGCAACCACAAATGTCCGAGGTTGATACGCTCGGAAATATTTTTATTGATCCGGGCAAAACTTTTGAAGATTTGCGCCGTAAACCGCGATTTGTTTTGGCTTTGTTGATTTCTATCACGTTGGCGATGGCTTTTGTCTTTACATTTTATTACAAAATAGGTGATGAAAATGTGAAGAGATTTATTATCGAACAAATTGATAAAAATCCACGAACTTCGGCGTTAGATGCCCAACAAAAAGATAATGCCATTGGTCTGCAAACGACCATAATGAAGGTTGTTAAATATGCATTGCCGGTAATATTTTTGATAATTACGGCAATCGGCGGATTGCTTTACTGGCTTGGCGGAAAAGCCTTCGGCGGGACCGGAAATTATTTGCACGGAGTTTCTGTTTGGGTTTATTCTACGTTTCCACCGTTAGTGGTTGGGACGATTGCCAATCAGACTACACTACAAAATCGGAAGAAGCTTTGACAACTTTTGAAAAGACAGCCG
>JBDTZT010000106.1:0-8729 GCA_040005005.1 Actinomycetota bacterium | reverse complement strand
TTTTCCTTTTGCGGTTTCGACATTTTCGAGCATCAAACGCCTTAATTCGGCTTTAACGGTCGTTACGGTTACTTCGTTTTTGTCGCCGAAAGTTATCGTAACTTTGTAATTTCCTTCGGGAACGGCGGCGGAGAAATAAAACGGTTTGTCAGACGTGCAAAATCCCGAAACCGTTCTGCCGCCTTTGTCTGAACATTTAACATCCGTGCCCGGCTCGAAACCGTAGCCTTTTTCTTTTGAATAAAAATCGCTCGCCTGAACTTGCGTAAAATCTTTCACGTCTTTGCCCGAACCAAACGTGAATTTCAACGATGTTTGCGCGTTTGCCGCAAGAGTGGCGCATAAAATAATTGCAAAAAGTAGAAATTTTATTTTCATTTTGTTCCTTAATTCAAATTCAAACCCAAAATCTTTAATACATAGAATAGCTTGCCACTTTGTAAAAAAATCAACGATTAACCGGCGACGGAGAATCGGAGATTTTCGTGTCGCTGACATCAACAAAGACAATCGGCGGACGTTCGTCTTTCGTCGTCGTCGTAATATCAATATCTTTCAAAGTCAATCCTTTGACGTGCCGCGCATAAAATCCATAAGCCGGAACAGTCCCGCGCAAAAGGCTATATTCAGCCCATCGTTCCTTGATATTTTCCGGCGTGAATTCTGCCAAAATCGTTTTCGCGTCTTCAGCCGTGCCGCCGCCCGGAAAAACGGCTCTGATATTGCTGAAACTGATATTTTCTAGTGGATGTCCCGGCATTCCGGTAATAAGAAAACAGAAACCATTGCCCTCCACATCGGTATCTACAACAATATTGCTGAATTGCAGATTATAAACTCTTTTCATCGGTGCGAATTCTTTCGGCGCATCAACCCAGGCCCTTTGTTGAAAAAGATTGAGGAAAACCGGACGCGGCACGTTTTTCATCACCAGATTACTGAAAACCATATTTTTCATTTCCGCGCCCTCGCACATTTGAATTTTCAAGCCTGAATCTTTGTGGTCGCGGAAAGTGCAGTTGGTAATGACAACATTTTCAAAATCGCCGCGTGATAATAAACCGATGCGAACGCCCGCCCAACGGCTCGAAAAATGGCAGTTCATAATTACGACATCGCGGCACGGTTTTTCGACTAGAGAAGTTTGCAGGCAAATCGAATCGTCGCTCGTGTCGAACGTCGAATTGCTGACGCGAACATTTGTGCAGCCATCAAAATCAAGCCCGTCGCCGTTCGAGTTGGCGCGGCTGAAAATCGTGATGCCGTCAACCGCAATATCCGTACAGTATCGCCATTCGTTTGTCCACGAAGCCGGACTTCGCATTGTAATATCGCGGACACGGATTTTTGAACAATTAATCAAACGAATTAGTTTGGGACGATTTTTATTTGCGTCGCCGGGTTCGGGAAACGATTTGCCCTGCCCGTCAATCGCGCCCGTTCCTTCAATGCCGATGTTTTGTGCGTCTTTGGCAAATATCAGACAGCGATCCATATAAGGTTCGCCGCGATACATCGTGCGGTCGGTGTCGGTCGTGTAGTCGGCGATTTTGGTGCTTCCTAAAATTGTCGCGCCCGCTTCGACATGAAGTGTGACATTGCTTTTGAGATAAATCGTTCCCGTGACAAAATTTCCGCCCGCCACCAAAACAACGCCGCCAGAAGGCGTGCAATCGTCAATCGCGGATTGAAATGCTCTGGTGTTGACGGTTTTTCCGTCGCCGACCGCGCCGAAATTGCGTATGTCGTAAATTGCCGATTTCGTTTGCGCCGGATTAGTTTTGGTGTCGGCGGATTTGACGGTTTCCTGCGCTTGCGAAACGGTCGAAAGCGCGGCTAATGCCAAGCCGTTTTTGATAATCTCGCGCCGCGAAACTCCGCGTTGATTTAGTTCGTTTTGAGATTTATTTTCCATTGTTAGTTTTAGATTTTTAAAATTTATTACCCGAAAATTTAACTTTTAAGACAATCGGCAGAGAACTGATCTGTCCGTCCGGCAGGCGAGTTTTTAAACCGCTTTCATCCTGCGTGAATTTGAGTTTTCCATCGAATCCGAGCAGCGAAACGCTTTTGATTTTGCCTCGTCGCGGGTTGATTTTCGACAGAGATTTAACGGTAATTTGCGCGTCTTTCGGGTTTAATCCGAAAATGTAAAGCGCGTCTTTTTTAATCGTAAAACGAAATTGCTGTTCGCCCTGGTCGCCTTCGCCGAATTTCTTCCAAGCGCGGCTGCCGTAAATTCCTTCGCCGTTCACATCGAGCCAGTTCCCGATTTCGAGCAGTAGTTTTTGTTGGTTGTCGGGAATCGTGCCGTCGGCTTTCGGCGAGATGTTGAGAAGCAGTGCACCGTTTTTGCTGACATTTTCGATGAGCCGATTGATCACCGTTTTGGCATTGGTAATCGGCGAATCTTCCGTGTAGCCGAAACGGTTAAGAACCGGATCGTCAACTTGCCAGACATAATCGGTCAATTCTTTCGGGGCGCGTGATTGCCGCTCAAAATCGCGAATCGTGCCGTAAAGATAAGCATCGCTTTTGGTGCTCAAGGAAACCTGCTTTTTCCATTGTTCGGCGCAGTTGTAATAATAAGCCGCCAGCCGTAGTTTGATCGGGTCAAGCGCACGATCGTTTATTCCGTTATCAAACCAGAGAATATCGGGCTGATATTTATCAATCATTTCCTGATTGCGAGCCAGCCATTCTTCAAGAAATTCTTTGCTTTGCGGCGCATTACGCCCTGACATTACATCGTCGCCTGGTTTAGGCGGTTGCGGCGGACCGTAAAAATCGGCATATTCGGGATCGAACAGATCGGTTTTCAGATCAGGATTTTTCGGATACATAAACGACCAATTTTCCATCCGGTGATTGGAAACGCCGAATTTTAACCCGACTTTGCGAACGCTTTTTGCCAAATCGCCGATCAGATCGCGGTGCGGTCCCATATCCATCGCGTCCCACTTGGTCAATGCGCTGTCGTAAAGCGCAAATCCGTCGTGATGTTCCGCCGTCGGAATGATATATTTTGCGCCTGATTTTTTGAAAAGCTCCGCCCATTCGTCAGGGTTAAACTTTTCGGCTTTGAACAACGGAATAAAATCTTTGTAGCCGAATTTGTCCTGCATCCCGAAATGTTCCTGATGCCATTTGATGATTTCCGGGTTGTTATACATATGCATCGCATACCATTCGCTCTGTTTGGCGGGAACCGAATAAAGTCCCCAGTGCATCATAATTCCGAATTTAGCGTCAATAAACCAGCTTGGCGTTTTATAGTTTTTCTTAATTGATTCCCAGGTCGGCGCGAACTTGCCTTTCGGGATCGGATTCGCGCCATTCGGCAAATAAAGAGTTTTACGCGGCGGAGTTGTTTGCGCCGAAACCGCAATTTGCACAATAAATAAAGCAAGTATCGCCAAACCTGACACAAAGAAATATTGCAGCTTTAAAAACATAATTTATTTGTTCGATGAAATTGAAATCTGCGCTCCTTTCAGATTATCCGAAACGGCTTTGATCGTGATTTTTCCGCTCTTGCCTCTGATCGAACGGATAATGACTAACGCCATTCCGTTAAATGCTTTGCGCTGGTTTGATTGAAAAGATTCAAGATCGGTCGCGTCGCCGTTGTCAACCGCGACGATTTCGCCCGCGCCGGAAATCTCAAATTTAATTCGATTTTTTGAACGCGGAACCATCAAGCCGTTTTTGTCGGCGATGGTAACCGTCACGTATGACAAATCCGAGCCGTCAGCGGAAATCGTCGAACGGTCGGCGTTTAAGGCTATTTGCGATGCTTCGCCGGTTGTTTTGACCGTCTCTTCCGCCCAGACCTTACCGTTTTTATAAGCAACAACGCGCAACTCTCCCGGCTCATAAACGACATCATCCCAGCGCAGACGATATTCAAATTGCCCGCGTTTCTTGCGCCCCAAAGATTTTCCGTTAAGGAAAAGTTCGGCTTCGTCGCCCGAAGTGTAAACGTGAACGGGCGTTAATTGTCCGATGCGCTCCGCCCAATTCCAGTGCGGTAAGATATGCGCCATCGGCAAATCGGGCCGCCAACGTGCTTGATAAATATAAAATCTGTCTTTTTTAAAACCGCACAAATCCACGATTCCAAAATACGAGCTGCGCGACAAAAGTTGAATACTGCCGTTTTTCTCAAGTTCGTCAGCGAGTTTCTGCCGCAGCTCAGGGTCGCTGGTGACGGGCATCGTTTTTGTTTTTCCGTCGTATGGCGTCGGTTCGCCGAGGTAATCAAAACCCGTCCAGACAAATTCGCCCGCGACAAACGGATTTTTGTCTTGCCCGGCAAATTCCGCGTCGGGCGTGGTTGCCCAGCGCGGCGCGTAAAGGTCGTAGGAACTCATCTGAAAATCTGACAAACCTTTGCTTTTATCCTCGACGACCGGAAAGAAATATTCGCCGCGCGAGCTGATGGTCGAAGCCGTTTCGCTGGCAAAAAGCGGAATTAACGGATTCTGCGCGTGGAATTTAGCATATTCCATCGGTTTGTAGTTGTAGCCGAAAACATCAACCGTTTTTTGAAAACCGTTGTAGCCCGAATCGGTTCCGTTGGCACCAACCGTCATCATTCGCGTCGGGTCTTCTTCGTGAACAATTTTCGCCAGCATCATTGCAATCGGATGACCTTCGACACGCTGTTCGTGAATTTCATTGCCTGTGCTCCACAAAATCACCGACGGATGATTGCGGTCGCGCCGGATTTGCGCGCGTAAATCCTTTTCGTGCCAATCTTTGAAAACGCCAGCGTAATCATTCTTCTTTTTCAGGCTGGCCCACGCGTCAAAGGCTTCGTCCATCACGAGAAAACCCATTTTATCAGCGAGTTCGAGAAGTTCGGGCGCGGGCGGATTATGACTTGTTCTGATAGCGTTGACGCCCATTTCCTTCAAAATTTCGAGTTGTCTTTCCAGGGCGCGAATGTTGATCGCCGTGCCCAACGCGCCGAGATCGTGATGATCGCAGACGCCTTTGATATAAACGTGTTCGCCGTTTAGAAGGAAACCTTTATCAGCATCGAATTTTATCGTGCGGATTCCGAAATTTGTTTCATAGCTGTCGATAATTTTGCCGTTTTGCTCAATGTTTGTATGGGCGATGTAACGATTCGGGGTTTGCAGATTCCAGAGTTTCGGCTGTTTGATTTGGAAATTGGTTTCGCTCGTTAAATTTGAGTTTGGCGTTAAATTCAAAGTTGCTTTTTCGGAGCTTGCAACGGCTGAACCTGTTTTTTGATTGTTTGCACCGAGTTCGTAAACCAAGGTTTGAACTTTGATGGTCGCAGATGTTTTCGTGTCATTATCAATCGTCGTTTTGATATTCACGCTCGCCGAATTTTGATCAACTTCAGGCGTTGTAACGTAAGTTCCCCAGTGCGCGACGTGAACCGGCGCGGTTTTGACGAGCCAAACATTGCGGTAAATTCCCGCACCCGGATACCAGCGCGAAGATTCCGGCGGATTATCGAGCCTGACGGACAAAACATTTTCCTTGCCGAATTCCAAATAAGGCGTTAAATCAAGCCGAAACGACGAATAACCGTAAGCCCAGCCGCCGACGAATTTGCCGTTGAGCCACACGGCCGGATAAGCCATCGCGCCGTCAAAATCGAGATAGATTTGTTTGCCTCTGTCGTTGTTTGGAACGGTAAAATGTTTGCGATACCAGCCCGTCCCCGCAAACGGACGTTTGCCCGTTTCTCCCGATAATTCCGGCTGAAAATCGCCTTCGATCGCCCAATCGTGCGGTAAATTCAATTGCCGCCACGCTGAATCGTCAAAGTTTTGTTTTGTATAAGCAACATTTTCGCCAAGATTTCCAGAAGGGCGAACGCTTTTGACGGCGTCGGCAGTTAAAACGAATTCGTTTCCAGTGACGCGCACCCAATCTTTGATTTTTTCATAAATAAGCGCGCCTTCGGCATCTTTCGGATCGTCTTTTTGGAAACGCCAGTTTTCGTTAAACGAACTGCGTTCACGCGGCAGCTGCGCGAAAACGATTGACGAAATGGAAACCAGAAAAACAATTGCCATCGCCGGCAGGAAAGTTGTTTTATTTTTGATCTTCATAAATTTTTATCTAATTTCTGTAAATAGATTTTTGTTTCCGGCGGAGCCAGATAACCCTGATTTAATTTGCCCGAACTTAAAACGATTTTGTCTAAAATAACGCCCGTTTCAACCGCGAAAATCTTCAGAATGTGCGCTCCCTTTTTTAAGTCGAATTTGCTTTTCCCAATCGTTGTCGCGTTCAAAACATTCTGCGCCCATTGCGGCGAAGAAACTTCTGTATCTTTGTCAACCGTTACGATTTGCGGTGTTTCCTTATCAATCGAAACGGCAAAGCGCAAACCGTTTCCGGCGATCAAAGGCTGGGTCGGAATAAGGAAAAAATTTGCTTCAAACTCGCCCGGATTTGAAACATAAAATTGATATTCAAGACTCGGCGACGCGTCCGAAAAATCGGCAAAAGTTTTCGCTTTTTGGGGAAAAACCGAAACCGAATCGCCGGTTTTCCCCAAACCTACAATCGTTTGCCACGCAAAACCGTTTTTGTCGGTTTGACGGGTAAAGTTTTCGGCTTCCATCGAAATTACGCCGTTTAATTCAGCGAAACCTTTGGTTATTTTTCGTGTTTTAGAAGGTGAAACAGGCACCGGATTTTTGCGATTCTTAGTTTCAACATTTGTCGTTTGAAAATCGGATTCGGACAAATTCGGCGGCGTGCTTCGCATACTCGACCACTCGCCGGCGTTCATTTCGGGCGACATGATGAAACGCCATTTGCCGTTTGCCAGTTTTTCGTTGAAATATGCGGTTTCGCGTGTGATTTCAGCATTGGCGGCGATTGACCTTTTTGCCCAAATAATTGCACCGCTTCGATTTTGCCGTTTGTAAGTTTCGGCGATTTCAGCGGCGAAAAATCGTTCGTTGGCCAGCATTGCCGAGCGCACCGGATACAAAACCAATTCGTAAAACGCATCTTTTTTCGCCGTCGGAATTTGTTTATAAATCGCTTCGGCTTTTTCGCGTAAGTTTGCGTAAATTTCAAGTCTGACAAAGGTTTCGGTTTCAGTAAAATCGCTCTTTCGGGGCGTTTCCTTCGGCAGAAACCATTGCAGATGTTCGGGTTTTCGCGCGAATCCGAGGCGATAATATTCGCGCATTATTTCGGCAATTTCAACCGAAAATTTTGCGCCGAATTCGCGTTTTGCCCAAGTTTGCAGGAATTGATCCTGGTTACGGACGTTCCATTTCTTTGCGTCGTAAGCCATCTGCATAAAAAACTCGATGCCGATTTCGGCCGGTTTGATGTCGCCGACATTGAGCATCCAAAAACGGCGCATTCCATTTTCATAAGCCTTCGACATTTCCTCGAAAATCAGCGCGGGCGGCGTTGTTTCAAGCCACAAATACGATAGCGGACGACCGAGGTATGAAATGTGATAATAAACCCCGAAACCGCCTTTTCGTGCTTGTTCCTGCGGGTTTGGAAACGCCCGAAGATAGCCGAAATTATCGTCGGGAAAAACGATTGTCGCGTCTTCGGGAACTTTCAAACCGGCGCGGTAATCCGCCAGAACTTCTTTGTATGGACAAAAAATTTGCGGCACATTTTCGACCGTTTTATCAACGTATTTTGTCAGCAGATTTCTCTGCGTCGCGATGATTTTCTCTAAAACGGGAATTCGGTCGGTTTGATTTTTTGTTCCCTGAATCGGGCTGTCGTGAATTCCGCGCATTCCGAGCGTGTAGATATTTTCAAATTTGCCGTTTTCTTTAACGCGTTTTTCCCAATAATCCGTGACGCCTTTTTCATTCGTGACAAAATTATATTTTTCCTTGTCTTCTTTCCATTCGCCGACGTTGTTCCGAAGCATCGGTTCGGCGTGCGAACTGCCCATGACAATCGCATAATCGTCTGCCGTTCGAGCATTTTCAGGAATTTCATTGAAAGGGCGCGTAACTTCGTGCATCGCCGGCCAGCAAGTGTTTGCTTTAAGGCGCAAAAGCAGTTCAAAGATTTTTGCGTAAGTTTTCGGACCAATATTTCCTGTTTCCGGTTCAAAGTTGCGCGCTGCCCACGGCTGTAAACCCCAATCTTCATCGTTCAAAAAGATTCCGCGATATTTGACCGAAGGCTCATTTGAAACGAATTTCCCTTTTGAAATTACAATGTTTTCTCGTTTTTCGGGCGCCACATCAGCCCACCAAACCCACGGCGAAATGCCAATTTTCTGCGACATTTCATACACGCCGAAAGCCGTTCCGCGCCGGTCGCTGCCGACAATGATTAAAGCATTTTCAACATTCGGAAACGGATTTTTGACGGTTTCAATTTGAAAACTTTCCCATTTGTTTTCGATTTTTGAAACGTCTAATTTCTTGCTTTTTATCAAACTTTCAATCAGCGGATTCTTCTCCAAAGTTCCGATAATTATAATGTTTTGTGATAGGTTTTCGGTCGCGGCTTTGACTTGAGGTTTTACGTTTGAAACTTTTTCAATATCCGAAACAAAATCATTTGCCGCGATTTTGACGACTCTAAAATCTTCGTTTGAAATAAAAATATCGGCAGTTTGATTTTTATAGATAAGCGGAAAATCGTTTTTTTGAAAATTGTTTTTTACCGCAATTTCCTGCGAGAAAATTGAAATCGCAGAAAGCAAAACGCAGAGAGATATTTTCAGCAAGAAAAAATCT
>JBDTZT010000105.1:0-8768 GCA_040005005.1 Actinomycetota bacterium | reverse complement strand
ACGCCAAATCCCACGCCGCATACCACGGATATTCCCATTTGTCGGGCATCGAAATCACATCGGCGTTGTTCAAATGCCGCCATTCTGCATTGCGACCTTTTTTTCTTTCAGCCGGCGGAAGCGGCTGATTCGGGTCGCCTTCAAGCCATTTTTCAACATCGTAATAATAAAACTGCTTTGACCAGAGCATTCCGCCAAACGCCTGACGCATCACGCTTTGCGCGTCTTTTGATAAATTTGCGGGGATAATTCCAGCGTAAAATTCGTCGGCTTCTTTTTTGCGATTCGACAAAATTTTGTCGAAATCGGCGAAAGCGTTTTTCTTGTCAGAACCATCTGCGGTAGCGGATGGTTTAACTTCGGTATTTCGATTGCTTTGGCTTAAACCGCCCGCTACCGCAGGCGGTTCTGACTTTAAACGCAGTCGAATCGTTTTATCTTCGCCGCCTTTGAGCTCCAAAATATAATTTGCCGCCGCTTTGGTGCCTTTCTTTGCGGGATTTACCGCATTGGTTTTGCCGCGGACGATGTAATCATTGATGCCGTCTTTGACGAACTCAGTTTCGTTTTTCGCGCCGAACAGTTTTTGCTTGTTGGTGTTGTTCTCACAAAAAAGCAATTCGTCCGGGTTTTCGCAAAACAACCGATAATCACCGACTTGAATCGTATTTTCATCG
Organism: Actinomycetota bacterium; assembly: GCA_040005005.1. Taxonomy (GTDB): domain Bacteria; phylum Acidobacteriota; class Blastocatellia; order Pyrinomonadales; family Pyrinomonadaceae; genus JAFDVJ01. The sequence goes on along the minus strand of JBDTZT010000105.1, from coordinate 8,091 downwards.
GAAGCAAAAAGACTTGGAACTTGCAGTTTGGAACTTGAAACTTCCCAAGACCACGTATTGCGAAACCAGATGGTTGGCAAAACATTAATGCGCGCATCTTCCGCGCCGCGATTGGCAACCGTGATTTTGATAAAAATATCTTCCGCCTCAGCCTTCGCGTATTCAACGAAACAATCGAAATATTTGTTTTCATCAAAAATTCCCGTATCCAATAATTCAAATTCGCCGTTTAATTTTCCCGCCGCAAGATTTTCTTCAATCAATCTCGAATACGGAAATTCAGTTTGAGGGTATTTGTAGAGATATTTCATATACGAATGCGTCGGCGTTGAATCAACGTAGAAATAATATTCTTTGACATCTTCACCGTGATTGCCTTCGCTTCCCGTCAAACCGAAAATCCGCTCTTTCAAAATCGGGTCTTTGCCGTTCCAAAAGGCAAGCGCGAAACAAATTTGCTGATTCAAGTCGCAAATTCCGGCGATCCCCTCCTCGTTCCAGCGAAACGAGCGCGAACGGGCGTGGTCGTGCGGGAAAAAATCCCAAGCCGCGCCCGAAGGCGAATAATCTTCGCGGACAGTTCCCCAAGCTCTTTCGGACAAATAAGGCCCCCAATTTTTCCACTGTTTTTCACGTGTTTGTGATTCGTTCAGACGTTTTTGTTCTGCGTTCATAAAAGATTCTCCGTCAAAAAGGCAAAACGCAAGCATATAAATCCGTATAAAAAATAAAAAAAGGCTGGCGTTTGCAAAAGATTTTCTACCTTCTCAATCACAAAAGACCGACTTTTATTCCTGAAAATTAACGAAGACGTTTTTGAAAGCCGAGTCCGGTTTGCAAAACGATGAGAATCAAAATGCTTCCGAGCAGGATAAACAGTCCCGAACGCAAATCATTTCCGTAACGGTGGGAAATAAAACCGATAAACCACGTCGTAAAAGCCGCGCCTAAAGTTCCGCAGATGAAGAAAGGCGTCGCGCGGCGCGAGGCCGAGGCGCCGAAAGTTTTGGTAAAACGCGACATATTGGTCGGGAAAACCGACGAAGTTCCAAATCCGGCGATTGACGCGCCGACGCTCAAAAGTCCAACATTACGAGCGGAAAGCAAAATCCCCATTCCGAGCAAAATCGTTAAAAGACTCAAAATCAACATTTTATTTTCGCTCAGAAACCGAAAGAAAATCGGCGCTCCCATGCGCCCAATGACGAAAAAAAACCAAAACCAAAATATTGGAGGAAGGAAACTTACCAATACACTATCGTCAATTCGATTTGTATAAGTTTTTAGCCAACCACCTATTGCACTCTCAAATCCGACATTAATAAAATTAAATGCGGCAATCATCCAAGCAATCGGGTTTGTCCAAATCGGTAGGCTGAAATCTATTTCCGTTTCATCGCTGGCAACGGGTTTCTGTTCAATTCCTTTTGGCATCAGAACAAGCGCAACGCCAATTATCAAAAGCGTGATTGTCAAAATAGCGGTCGGCGCAAAAATATTTGTCCCGTGAGCAAAAAAATCAACAAACGGCTGACTGAAAATGGCGCCGATGCCCCAGAATAAATTCAAAATGCTGAGAGCCGCCGCCGAACGCGTCGGATTGAGTTCGAGAATCAGCATATTGATTGATGGCAAAGTCAGCCCGATGCCGAGACCATTGATGAAAAAACCGACCAAACAAAGTTCCAAATTATTGACATTCAGCATCAAAATGCCGATTCCCATTAAAAAACAACCAAGCAGGCTCGCCGTTAAAAATTTATTGCGCTTGCCAAACCAATTCGTTAAAAACGTTCCGACGAGCGATCCGGCAAACTGGGCGGGGAAAAAATTTCCCGTCTGTTCATCATTAAGCGAAAACTTTGTGGAAAGAATCGGCAAAACCTGCCCGATCAAAACGGTCGCAATGCCCGAAACGAAAAATCCGGCGTGCAGCAGAATTTTTAGGATGCGAACTGTGCTTGGATTTGTCGGACTCATCAAGGTAAAGGTAAAATGTAATGGGGAAAAGGTCAAAAGTGAAAAGGTGGAAAGATTGATTGCCGACAATTCAATCTAACTTTTTTACTTTTTCATTTTGAGATTGGGCGAAACGCGTGTCCGTCTGTGTCGCGGACGAGAAAAGCATTGTCAAAACCAAGCGAGTCGTCAAAATCAGCGAAGGCATATTCGGCGGCGGCGGCACAAACGAACCCGTTCGTTTGAACATCTGTCCGACAAAACCGGTCGGCGTCCAATTCGCCATCACAATGCGTCCGCCGGAACGACAAACATGCACCAATTCTTCGGCAACCTTTTCCGGTCGCGGCGCAAACATTGCCCCAAACATCGTGATCACCGTGTCAAAGCTGCCATCGGTGTATGCAAGTGCCTCGGCATCGCCTTCGTCAAATTGGCAATTCAATCCTTCTGATGCTGTTCGTTTTCGCGCCTGTTCGAGCAAATTCAGAGCAATATCAACTCCGATGACGCGTCCGCCGGCACGCGCGGCGGGAATTGCCGTACTTCCCGTTCCGCAGGCGACATCCAAAACTTTCTCGCCTGATTGCAGATCAAGCCGCGCAATAAATTCGGCGGCTCCCGGCGTATATGCTTGGGCAATCCGCCCGAAAGACTGTCCAGGTTACCTTAAGTCTTGTTTTCAAAGTCTCCATTTCAGGAGTCATTGCTGTTTGCGGTTCACTCATAATCTACCTCCTTATTTTGTTGATTATTGCAATTTACTTATGATAAAAACCTTGTGGAAATTTATTTCAAAGAAAAAAATGGTGTAGATAATAATATCCGCGCCGTTTTTTTTGTCAACTTGAAGAAGTTTAATTCATTCTCTCTAAAAGATGTTCGCCGAAGTCTTCTTGACGCAATCAAAACATTGCGAAGCGTTGCGTTTAATGAAATCAAAGGCGAATTCGGATAAAACAAAACCACGCCAAAAACGCACGCCGAGACCATAAACGTGCCTAAGCCACACACTTCCATCAAATATTCCGGCCAGTGATTTTTGATTGCTTGCTACAAGCGCGTTTCCTGCAAATAAAAATCATTTTGGTTTGCGGTTTTATTCCAAAATAAATTGGTAATTTCTTTAAATGGGAGTAAAATCATCCCAAACGGAGTAATAAAAATATGGATATTTATTTTTTGATCTTTTCACTGTTTTTCCCGCGCATCGTTTTGCTCGTTTATTTGTTTATGTTTCCGGCGCAGTTTCCGCACAACGCGGTACCGCAATGGGCGGATATTGTCCTCGGCGTTTTTATACCGCGAGTTTTGATTTTGATTTATATTTATCAGAATATGGGCGCCAGTAATATCTGGTTTATCGCGCATCTGGTCGTTATGATCCTGACCTATTTCGGCGGCGGCCGAGAAGCCCGACGTAGAAGAAGACGTGTGGAAGCTTAAAAATATTGCCCATGAAACACACGAAAAGCACGAAAATAAAACAAGAATTTTAAGTTTTTTTTTCGTATTTTTCGTGTGTTTCGTGGGCAGATAACTTATTCAATAATCAAAATCGAATGAAATCCGCCGAAGCCGTCTTGCTCTTTCAGTCTGTGGCCGGTGTCTTCCGTCCAAGTTTCGTTATTGACCAAAAACTTGTAGCGGTATTTTCCTTTTTGCAAGCAATTTATTGCAACAAAATACCAAAAATTTAAGAGTTTTGCGTTTTGAGAGTTTGTTTGATGCGTTCTTTGGCTTCGGGACTTAAAGAAGCCTGAATTTTTCCGTTTCCGAGATTTTCTTCCTGCTTAGAGAAGGCTTCGTGCATAAATTTGAGGTTTGAAACGTAATTCAGACACGCGCCGCAGGTGTAAAGATGAAGCCGGACGCGTAGTTTTTCAATCGGTGAAAGTTTTCGGTCAAACGCGTCGGAAAAAAGCGGTGCGACCGATTTGCAATGCTCTGTTTTGACTGACAGCCATTTCTTGAATTTTGCTTTCAAATTCGCCATTAATCTCGCCCTTCTCGGAACCAGTTAAAATCTATACAGCGGCGCAGATGAAGTCGTGCGCGGTGCATCATTACCCAAAAATTATTTGTCGAAATTCCTAAAATCTTGCAAATTTCCGACGCGTGTAAGCCGTCCATTTCGCGCAGAGTAAAACAATTTCCGACACGTTCCGGCAGTTCGCCCAAACAATGCGACAAAATTCCGCGGAATTCCGTGTGTTCCAGCACCTTTTCGGGATTTTCTGCCCAAACAGCGGGGCGCGCTTCCGCCGACCAATGTCCTTTCCAAACGCCTTCTTCGCGGAAAAGATAATCGTAAGACGACAGATCGACTTCCTCGTCCGAGAGTTCGACTTCGCGGCTCGATTTACGGAAATGGTCAATGATTTTATGTTTTAAGATTCCGCAGAGCCATGTCTTTTCGGAAGATTTTGCCTGAAAAGAATTGGACTGCATTGCGGCAAGCAAAGTTTCCTGCACCAGGTCTTCTGCCGCCGATTCGTCGCGCACCCGCGAAAGCGCGAACGAATAAAGATAATCGCCGTGCCGGTCAACCCACACGGTCGGGTCTAATTCTTTTATATTTTCGGCGGTTTGAATATGCACGGCGATTATCTTTATCTATTTAACGTGAGTTAGACGTAAGGAATTCAATGATTGAAGCGCGGGGCGGCTCGCTTGGCGGCGTTTGAAAAATGCTCAAAACTTCGCCTGCTTTACAACTTCCAAGAAAGCGAAGTTTTTTTACGCCGTTTTCAACGACATCTGCAAGCGGGCCGCCTCGCGCTCTAGTCTTTCGCCGAACTCACGTTATTTACGAATCATTTTAGCGATTCTTTCACGCAAACTTTCGGGAGCTTTTTCTTGGTTGACGGCTTTTTGCAGGGCCTCGCGAAGACGCTTGTTTTCGCGCTCCTCGTCCGAAATTTTCGTTGTTCCGTTTCCGTTGTTCATCATTTTTTTATCTTTCATCGAAGAATAATTTATCTAAAATATCCTTATTTCAATTTAATATTCCGCTTTATTGCGGATTTATTCCAAGTTTTTGCCAATCAACATTCGCCGGTGAAATTCTGCCCGGGAAAACATGATTTCTCACAAAAAAATGCAACTTTTCATTAAGAAATTGTAATTTCCCGCCAAGAAACTGTGTTTTCTCACTGAGAAATCACGATTTTCCTCCGACAAATCAGACTTTCTTACCGGGAAATCACGTTTCCTCGTTTAGAGACTAAATTTTTCGTCAAGAAATTGCGATTTTTTACCGGGAAATTGCAAGTTTCCGCCAAAAATCAGCCTGTTTCAAAAAATATTTTACTTCCCGCGCCCGTATTTACAGACATTTTTGCATATTTTTCGATTTTTTGAAAAAAATCGAAAAATTCGTGTAAGGATTTCCGATTTCAAACGACAAATGGTTGTAAGCGGTTAAAACCCGAAAAAAATTATAAAGGCAATTATTTATTTAAGGAGATAAACAAGATGACGACCGAAATAACCCCCGAAATTTTTGAAGCGGAAGCAGTAAAGCATATTGACAATTTATATCGCACGGCAAAGCGTTTGACAATGAATCAAACGGACGCTGAAGATTTAGTCCAGGAAACCTTTATGCAGGCTTGGAAATCGTTTGGCCAATACGAACTCGGTACCAATTGCCGTGCCTGGCTCTATAAAATTCTATTCCACAAATTTGACCATCATCGCCGCAAGAAATACACGCAGGCGAAATATATTCAAGAAGCCGACGATTTGACGTTTCTTTCGGCGACAACACCCGCGCCGATTCCCGAACATCTGACCGACACGGAAGTTATCAATGCGCTCAACAAATTGCCCGAACATTACCGGACAGTCGTTTTGTTAGCCGATGTGCAGGAATTTGATTACAAAGAAGTTGCCGCAATTTTAGATATTCCAATCGGCACGGTGATGTCGCGCCTGAGTCGCGGACGCACCCAGCTTAAAAAATCTTTGTCAAAAGTCGTCGTTGAATACGGAATCAAACCCGCGCAATTCCATCAGGCTTACGCCTAAGAAGTTTATTCATTGCTCCTCCTCTTTTCCTGTTAGGATTGAAAGCGTTGAGATTCCCGAATTTCAACGCTATTTTTTTATCTTAACCCTTCAATCGGCTGACCAAACGTAAATTCAACCAGATGTCCGTCCGGATGTCGAATCATTGTCCAATAGCCGACACTTCCGCCGGAATCTTTCGGCTCGTGAATTAATAAACCCGCTTCATTCGCTTTCGCGGCAATTTTATCAACCTCTTCGCGCGAATCGCATTGAAACCCGAAATGGTCGAGCAGTGGAAATTTTTCTTCTTCGGCAATCACTAAAACGTAAATCGGATTTTGTCCATCGGAAGTTTCATATCCGAGCCAAACCGTTCCGCCGCCTTCCTGGCGTCGGTCACGAATGACTGTTAAGCCGCAAAATTCTTTAAAAAACTTGACGGAAAGATCAATATCGCTCACGCCGATTGTAATATGTGTCCAACGAGTTGCCATAATTTTAACCTCGCTTAAAATTTATCGTTATTATAAACCAAATCAGCGAACGCTTACGGAAAATCTTTCGCAAAATGAATTTTCTGCGCCGGAAAATAAACGGCTTGGAGAAATGTATTTAGAAAGGATTATTCGATGGGTTTAACAAGATAATGCCCGGCGGTTTCGTTGAAAGTTTGATGCTGTTCCTGAATCCAGACGTCTTTAAATTCTTTATGTGATTCTTCCGCTATAATTTCAGCAACTTGCGGCGCAATTTCGATTGTCGCTTTGGCGTTCAGAAACAAAGCGCGGGTTCGCCGCGCCAGAACATCTTCAACTGTCTGTGCCATTTCGTGGCGAATTGCCCACACAATTTCCGCCTTTCGATACGGCAATTCGTCGTGAATTTTTTCGTTTAAGGCGGGATTTTCAGCGATGAGTTTGTTTATTTCTTCCGCATCTGCCCCGTAAATATTCAAACCATTTTGAGTTTCTTTTATTCCAATCGCGCCGTGAATTTTAAGATTCTCGGTAACACAATTTTTTTCAGGTAAATTTGCGATTTTCGTCGCCTGATTTATTGCGTCTTCCGCCATTCGGCGATAGGTCGTCCATTTTCCGCCGGTGATGGTGAGCAGATTTGATTTATCAATTTCAATTGTGTGATCGCGTGAAAGCGAAGCCGTATTTTGCGAGTTATCCGATTTAACGAGCGGGCGTACGCCGACAAAAACGCTTAAAATATCTTCCCGCCCCGGCGGATTTTCGAGATAAGTTTTCGCGGTTTCGAGAATAAATTCGATTTCTTCGTCACGTGCTTGCGGCTCTAATTCGGCTTTTTCAACCGGCGTATCGGTCGTCCCGAAAACGGCGTGTTCGTGCCACGGAATCGCAAACAAAACGCGTTCGTCGGTGGTTTTCGGAATCATCAGAGCATTTTCCGACGGCAGAAATTTTTTGTCGAAAACAAGATGAATTCCCTGACTCGGCGCAATCATATTTTCAGCTGTTTTATTGGAGAATTTCCGCACCGCATCGCAAAATGCGCCGGTTGCGTTGATAACGACTTTTGCTTTTGCGAGAAAGATCTGGCCTGAAATTTCATCGGAAACTGCCGCACCGTCAATTTTCCCGTCTCCGTCGCGATTGAGCGCGAAAACCCTCGCATAATTGAGCAAAACCGCCCCTTGTTCGGCGGCGGTTTGAGCGAGATTTATCAAAAGGCGAGTGTCGTCAAATTGTCCGTCGAAATATAAAATTCCGCCGTATAAATCATCTTTTTTGACGTTCGGCAGTAGTTTTATCGTTTCTTCCACTGACAAAATTTTGGATTTTCCGAAGCCGTATTTTCCTGAAAGAAGATTGTAAGTTTTAAGTCCCGCGCCGTAAAAAAACTTGTCCCAATAACTGTAAACCGGAATGACAAACGATTGTTTCCTAACCAGATGCGGTGCATTTTTGAGCAAAATTCCGCGTTCCTTGAGCGATTCCCTGACCAGCGAAACATTTCCTTGGGCGAGATAGCGAACGCCGCCGTGAACCAATTTTGTCGAACGGCTCGAAGTTCCTTTGCCGAAATCGCTCTGCTCGAGAAGCAAAACCTGAAAACCGCGTGAAGCCGCGTCAACGGCGCAACCGATTC
>JBDTZT010000752.1:0-2623 GCA_040005005.1 Actinomycetota bacterium | reverse complement strand
CGATGGTTTTGTTCGGTCTGGCGAACGAATATCAAAAAGCGGAAGATTGGCAAAACACGGTTGCGACGCTCGAAGATTATTTATCAAAAGCCGATGACGAAGGCGCGGCTTACGGAATGCTGGCAAAGGCTTACGAGCGAATCGGTGAAAGTGAAAAGGCGCGAGGTGCGTATGAGAAAGGAATCGAAGTTTCAATGGCGCACGGTCATCCTTCGATGGCGAATGATTACCGGATGACGCTTGATTTGGATTATGCTGATTAAAAAACTGGATTTTGAAATTTTTGCCGATTATCACCAGTTTTATCTGGAAGATGAAACTTCGCCGCACGGAACAGATGAAATTTGGACAAAAGAAACGGTTGAGAAAATGCTCGGTGTGAGCGAAAAACTCGTTGCGGTCGGCACGGCGCGTAATATGACCGTTCCCGTTTCGGTCGAATTTTACGACGGCGAACCGGCTTTAGAGCTCGAAAAATACAGCCGCGTCAATGAATGCAGTTTGAAAGTTACGTCAAACAGATTGGTTTTGTTAGGTTGCACGGACTATTACCCTGATGCCGCCAGAATTGAAGTTGAACCCGCAACTTACGGCGTTCGGGTGCTTTACGGAAACCTCGAAACGGTCCACGATTTGGAAGGCGAAGATTTTTACGTTTTACAACTTTGGAAAGCCGGCGAAATCAAACCCGTTAAAACTCTAAAACCATAATTTATTTCAAACTTAAGGCAATTGACTCAAAAATTCGCTTGGATTAAAAGTTACCGGCAAATGCTTGACGACGTTTCCGTTGCCGTCCAAAAGCCACAGATTCGGAAAACCGGCGGCGTTGTGTTTTTCAAGAAATGCCGTGCCTTCCGCCGATTCATATTCAAGCCGCGAGAATACAAACTTTTCATTGATCGTTTGTTTGACCTTTGCATCAGCGAAAACGTTATTATCCAAACGGCGGCAGGTCGGGCACCAGATCGCCGAAACATCCACTAAAATAAATTTGTTTTCCGCTTTCGCTTTTGTTAATGCTTCGGCAAGCGGCAAATTGGTCAGCGCGGCTTTGGCGAGTGTCTGCCGTCCCCAATAACTTTGGACTTCAACATTGATAAAATAAGCGGAAACGGCGACCAGCGCGAAGATAATTATTGAAATAATACGGCTTGATAAAAACTTTTTCATAGAATTTAACGGCTTTTCAGGCAAAACATCGGCGAATACAAACCGCTGCGGCAAACGACAAAATCAACGATTATGACCGGGCGTTTTTGCGGTTGGTTACTTCAGTTTTATCCTATCTGCATTTGTTGCACAAGGAAAGATGCCCGGCGAGACGAAATAAATTCCTTCTCGCCCAATTTTAAGCAACATAAATTTTCTTGAAATTGCTCACTTTTGGTATCTTTGGTATTTTATTAATTTACTCAGTTATTATAAATATTTATCAAAGTAGGAATTTTAAGAATGGCAACAGCAACAAAAAAAGCCGGAGGCACGGTGAAAACTAATTCAAAAAGCATTAATAATAAAACGCCGTTGAAAAATGGATCAAAGATATTTGAAAAGCCGGAACGAATGGAAGCTGACGGCTTTAACGAAACCGAAACCGTCATCAAAACGGCGAAACCGGTGAAACCGCCGGTTTCCGCAAGGTCAAAAAAAACAGCGAAAAATTACGGCGGTTTAAGCGCGGAAACGCTTGTCAAAATGTATCGGACGATGTATCTCTCGCGCAAAATAGATGACAAGGAAATTCAGTTAAAAGGTCAGAACAAAATCTTTTTCCAGATTTCGGGCGCGGGACACGAAGCGGTTTTGGTCGCTGCGGCACAGGCGATGAAACCGGCGTATGATTGGTTTTTTCCGTATTACCGCGACCGCGCTTTGATGCTCGCACTCGGGATGACGGCGCAGGAAATGCTTTATTCATCGGTCGGCGCGGAAATTGACCCGAATTCACACGGACGGCAGATGCCTTCGCACTGGGGACACAAAAATTTGAATGTTCCGTCGCAAAGCTCCTGCACAGGTTCGCAGGCACTGCATGCGGTCGGCGCGGCGGAAGCTTCGTATCGCGCGTCGCTCGTCAAAGGTTTGCAGGACAAAATTTCGGGTTTCAAAGGCGATGAAGTCGTTTATATGTCGGTCGGCGACGGCACGACGAGCGAGGGCGAATGGTGGGAAGCCTTGAATTCGGCTTGCAATCTGAAATTGCCCGTGATTTTTGTGGTTGAAGATAACGGCTACGCGATCAGTACGCCGGTCGAAGTGAACACGGCGGGCGGCAGTATTTCCGAATTGGTAATGGGTTTTCCGAATCTTTTGGTACAAAAATGCGACGGCACGAATCCGGTTGAAAGTTACGAAGTATTTAAACGCGCGGTTGAATTTTGCCGGGCGCGAAAAGGCGCGGCGTTTATTCACGCGACAGTCGTCCGTCCGTATTCGCATTCGCTTTCCGACGACGAAAAACTTTATCGCCCGCCCGAAGAACTCGAAAAAGACGCGGCGATTGACCCGATTAAAACCTTTGCCGAATTCATCATGACCGAAGGCATCGCGTCGTCGGAAGAACTGGAAAAACTGCGAAAGGAGGTTGATTTGGAAATCAACGAAGCGGCTGATATTGCTT
>JBDTZT010000751.1:0-2625 GCA_040005005.1 Actinomycetota bacterium | reverse complement strand
AAAGGCTCGTTTGTCGGCGCCCATATTTTGTCGGGCGCCGTGATGGACCCGATTGCGATTCGTGAATTGATGCCTGATTTTCTCGAACAAGGCTGTCCGGTTGATTCGGCCGTGACAAAGGACGCTTTTTGGTATCTGACCGAAAGCCGCGGAATAGACGCGCCGATTGTTCCACCGCCGCTCAAAAATAAAGGTAAATATATTGTTTCACTCAGCAAAGTTTGCGAATGGCTCGCCGAAAAATGCGAAAAAGCCGGAATCAATATCTTCCCCGAATTTCCCGCGTCAGAGATTCTTTACGACGAAAACGACCGCGTGATCGGCGTTCGCACGGGCGATAAGGGAATTGACAAAGAAGGGCATCAGAAAGGGAATTTTGAGGCGGGCGTTGACCTTTTGGCGAAAGTGACGGTTTTGGGAGAAGGTTCACGGGGTTCGCTGGCAAAACAATTGATTCAAAGACTCGGTTTGGATGTCGGCAAAGAAGTTCAAGTTTTCAGTTTGGGGATCAAAGAGCTTTGGGAAGTTCCCGCCGGGAATTTTGAAGAAGGAAAGGTTGTCCACACGCTCGGATTTCCGTCAGACACGGAAACCTACGGCGGCGGCTGGATTTACGGAATGAAAAATAACGTCATTTCAATCGGTTATGTGACCGGTTTGGATTACAAAGACCCGAATATTGACCCGCACGCCGAGTTTCAGAAGTTCAAAACGCATCCGAAAGTCGCTGAAGTTCTGGCGGGCGGCAAAATGCTCAAATATGGCGCGAAATCCATCAACGCGGGCGGTTATTGGACAATGCCGCGCCTTTTCGCGGACGGAGTTTTGCTTGTCGGCGATTGCGCTTCGTTTTTGAACGGACAGCGCATCAAGGGAATTCACACGGCGATGAAATCGGGAATGCTCGCGGCGGAAACGATTATCGGCGCGTTTGAACACGATGATTTTTCGTCCGTGACGCTCAAGCATTTTGAAGAAAAAGTAAATCTTAGTTGGATTTACGACGAACTACATCAGGTTCGCAACTTCCATGCATCGTTTCAATCCGGTCGCTGGTCGGCTCTTGTTAACACGGGTTTGCAGTTTTTAACGGGCGGAATGGCTTGGGGATTTATGCCGAAAGAGCATCACATCGCCGGACACGAACGAATGGAAAAACTTGACGAGTATCCAAACAACGGCAAGCGTTATGAAGATCTGAAATTCGATAAAGAATTGACTTTTGACAAAGTGACGGACGTTTTTCACGCCGGCGTGGCGCACAACGAAGACCAGCCATCGCATTTGCACGTTCTCGATACGGAAATCTGCGCCACGCGGTGCGCCGAAGAATACGGCAACCCGTGTCAAAGATTTTGTCCGGCGGCCGTTTATGAGATGGAGTTTAATTCAATGACCGATCGCAAAGAATTGAAAGTCAATTTTTCAAACTGCGTTCATTGCAAAACCTGCGATGTTGCCGACCCGTATCAAATCATTAATTGGGTAACGCCCGAAGGCGGCGGCGGACCGAATTATAAAGGTATGTAAATTGCTTTGTTCAAAATAAGTGTAAATTTTGTTTTGAAACAATACACGAATTTTTGAACAAGGAGAAATTTTATGTCAATACCAAATAAAGATGAAGTTAAGGGAAAATGGGAGCAAGTCAAAGGAACTGTAAAAGATAAAGTCGGCGAAATAACAAATGATCGCGATTTGGAAGCCGAAGGCGAAGTGCAGAATGCCGAAGGCGAAACACAGGAAACTTGGGGAAAAGTTAAACGCGGGGTCGGCGATGCGGTGGATGCTGTCGGTGATGCCGTTAGTAATGCAGGAAAACGAATTAACAAGTAAAAAAGAAAGAACTTAATTTTGCGAAAAGCCGTTATAACTGACGGCTTTTCGTGATTTTCTATGAAACTTGCCCAAAAATCAAAGCTTAAAATCGAAGAATTTTTTCGTGAATATTTGAGTGACGAAAAATTTCAGTTGCCTGAAATTTGTTTTTATGCGGGAAGATTGACGCAGGTTTTGACCTCTGTTTTAAATACTGACGGCATCACCATCGGGCGGCGGATTTTTATATTTCCGGGCAATTTCCGGTTTGATGAAAACGAACTCTTAAAACTTGATCCAAAACTTGCCGTTCACGAAATAGCGCACGTTCTACAATATCAGCGCGAAGGCTTCGGGCGGTTTCTTTGGCTTTATATGAAAAGTTTTCTGTTAAATTTAAAGCCGAAAAAAAAATGGGACTTAATTTCGCGGACTGAAGCCTATTTGGATATTCCTTATGAAATAGAGGCCCGCGAAATTGCCTCCAAATTTAAAAATTGGAGCAAAAACAGAAAAATTAAGTAATCTTACTGTTTGGTTGAAAATTGAATTTCGGTCAAGGTTTCAAAATTGATTTTGCCGTTTTCAATCTCCTTCATCGCGATTCTCGTGGATTTTGTTTTGCGCGGGTCAAGGTCAACGCGAGGTGTCGCACCGCGTTGAAGTTGTTTACTTCGCTGCGCGGCTAAAATTATCATTCGATATTTTGAATCGATCGCCGGTTGCGGTTTGCGTCCGCCGTTTTCTGCATTTTCTAATTCTTCAGATGTTTCTTCTGTTTCTTCAATCAATTTTTCAGCCATAATT
>JBDTZT010000750.1:0-2626 GCA_040005005.1 Actinomycetota bacterium | reverse complement strand
ACGGATATACTCATTAACGAAATTAAGTCCGGCGACGGCTCTTTCTGAAGGCTCGGCTTTGATGATCCGGCTGCTGCCTTCGATTTTATAAGCGAAAACGGGTTCGATTGATTTTAGACTGCTTATTTTTTCTTGATGCTCGCCGAATTCCTTTCGGCCTAATTTCCTGTCCGTGTTCTCTCCGATGTTTTTGCCTTCAAATTTTCGATATTCGTTTTTGATCTCCCGTTCCCTTACAGACAGAAAATGTTTGGCTGCCGTTTCCCGGACAAATAGATATTCTGCGGGAGTTTGAATTTCAAAGGTATTTCTCTCAGATACTTTTTCTTCTCTTTGCTTTAAGGTTAATTCGGGATATTTCTCCTTCAAAACGCTTCCGACGGGAAGTTCCAAAGACAAAACTTGTTCGGTCAATTCTTTTTGTCTGGGGTAAGATACTTCATCGCTTGAGAGTTCGTGAGGAGCGCGAAAATTTATCTCCCGCTCGTTGATGGATTCGGAAAGGGTTTCAATTTCCCGCCGGATGTTTTTTTCTTCCGTGAGAAATTTCTTTAATTCAACTTCGTCTTCCGTTAATTCGATTTTCTGCTGTTTTGAAGTGTCGGATTGACTGCCTTTACCCAAGGAACTATTTGTTGAAATTGATTGCCAGGCTTTTTTAATATCTATATTTTCGCCTAAATTCGTTTGAATTATTTCATTTAGTTTGACTTGCCGATCCCGAAGTTCGGCGAACAGCAATTTATCTTCGGCGAGTTCGCGCATGTCTTCGCGCCCTGCAACAAATCGGTAATTTTCCCCAGTTTCTTTACCGGTTTTTTGGAAATGAATTTTGGCGTATTCTTCTTCAACAAGGCGCAGTTCGTTATCAAGCCTGGTCATTTCGACGTAGCCTCGGAACGGGGCAAGAATTTCGCGCCTCGGCAATCCATATTCAATCTGGGAATCAATACCTGCAACCTTTTCGAGCAGTTTTTCAAAATCCGAACGACCCAGGTTTTCGGGGATTTTAGGTAAATCCGAACTAATTTCGATGCGCTCAAAACCGTTTAAACCTACCGATGAAATGATTTCTTCGCTGCCTTCCGCATTTTCCCTCTCAATCTCGTTTTCATAAAGTTCGGATTCCGTGAAATTTTCATCAAGTTGAGAAACAGTTTTCTGTTCGGTTTCAGTTATTCCATCAAGTGAATTTTCGGGCAATCGGGCTTTGGGTTCTAGCGCGGCAAGTGCTTCGGAGAGTTCGACGATTTGCAGCCATTTTTCGCTGAATTGAGTTTCAGCAAATTCTTTTGGCTCACGCTCAGAATTTAATGCCGAATCATTTTCCAGCAATTCCTGCTTGCCTTCAAGTGAGCGGTAAAGCCAGCTGAAAACTTTCAAGCGCGTTTGACCGTCGGCGTTACTGCCGGCAATTCGCTCTCCGTGCGCGATAAACTGCGGGGCGAGTTCTTTTGCTTTTTCCGCATCGCCTGTAATCCGTGTTAATTTTTCAACCGCTGTCTGCGTCGTGGTAATTTCAATTTCCGGGGCAAGGCTCAAATTTTCACGCGGCACGGTTAAAACGCCGCCCGTGACCGTGCCGCCGCGCTCGTAGATTTCCCGAAGAAATGGCGACTGTGCGGCTAAGTAAGATGCCTGCTCGGACCCGTTGCGTCCTTCCGACTGATTCAGTTGGCGTAAGCCATCGTCCGTGGATGTTTGACCTAAAATCGCGGCGATGGCTCGCGCTGTTCGGGGATTTATTTCATTAGTGTTGGATTTCGTCGGTTGCTCGCTCATCTTACTTTTAGGGTTAATCAAAATTTTTTGAAAGTTCCAATCGGTAATAAGCAAGCGGTGTGCCGCATCTATCCGGTATTTATGGTCAAACCGTTTTCGAGTTTTATCTACTTCGACCTTTATCTTTGAAGGGCGTTTTTACGCGTTCAGTCGTTTCGATTTTGACGTGATTTTGTGCTGGTTGAATGTTTTTTTCTGCCGCCGAATTTTGACTGGCAATTTCTTGAGTTTTGTCTTGTAGTTGTCTGATCGGATTTTCTTGATTCAAAAGCGAATTTTCAGGTTCGCGTTTCTTGGGTATTTGCGGAAGAAGTGCTTCGAGTTCTTTTGCCGCACCTTGCAACAAATCTTGGATTCTTTCGACGCTGGTTTTTTTTTCGGCTTCAGTAATAATGCTTGCAAGCTGTTCCGCTTCCTTTTTATCCATCGTTTGATATTTTCGTGCATCAAGCGCGGCAATTTCTTTCGGTGTGAAAACGGGCGTGATTTCATTTCCGACACCGTATTTTTCTTGCATCAGGTTTTTTTGATTTTCAAGACTCGAAAGTAGCGTTTGAAATCCGGCTAAATCAAGCATCATTTCTTTTTCTTTGATCTTCGCGGCTTGATGCACCATTTCGCGTTCCTGTTTGAGTTCTTTTGTTTCCAAGGTTCTCTGGATAATTCTATCAAGCAGATAATATTGTTTTTTCGGCTCAACGTCCCGTAATGATAACTCGCGTTCCGCGTCTGTATCGGTATCTTTTATGCAGTGCTTGATAAACATCTTACCTCGGTTATAGCGGACAATTTTTTCTTGTGCTTCAGCGACTTTGATGTTTGCTAGAATTACTCTGGCTGCGGC
>JBDTZT010000104.1:0-8793 GCA_040005005.1 Actinomycetota bacterium | reverse complement strand
TCTTTGGGATCGGCACTCCGAAGCAGGCGATGGCTGGCGTGCGAGGCTGGCTTTTGGGGGCCAATGGCCGGCTCTTCCAAGTGGTCCGGCGACTTATCTGCTATTTGAAACTTTCTTCCCCCTCTTTGGCGGCTATTTTTTTCTAGTCACTGAAACACCGCTTCCGCCGCCTGTCTGTTCATCCAGCACCAGCCATTTCTTTCCGGCGGTTTTTACAAGGCGATTTTGCGGCTGCGCATTTCTTTGGTTTGGAACATCAACATAACTGACAACCTTCCAACCTGAATTGTTGGATTTTTGCTTTATTTTCTTTTCAAATAATACAAAACGGCAAGCTTCACCGGCAAAATTTTGTAAAAGCATAATTGCGGCTTTCGATTTACCAATGTTTAAGTCAATTGGGTAGACACTTATTTGATAATCTCGTAAAACTTCCAAAGCACCGCCGTCAAGTTTCAAATTTTCCCAAATCGGACTGAAATCAATATCTTGCCGTTTAGCTAACCTTTTAATTTCATACGGTGAAGAAGGCAGTTTATCTTGAACTTTGGATTCTTCATCAATATATTTCGGCACAGAGATTGTTGAACTCTGCGCCGAAATATAAATTGAAATCAATCCGATGAAAAAAGTTGAAAATAAAATGTGAAGTATTGAGTTGTTTTTCATAAATTTACGGTTTCAAACGATTCAACATTCGCGGAAAGGGAATCGTTTCGCGAACGTGTTCGATGCCGCACATCCAGGCGGTCGCGCGTTCGATGCCCATTCCGAAACCGGCGTGCGGTACTGCGCCGAATCTCCGCAGATCGAGATACCATTCAAAGGATTCCTTTGGCAGATTGTGCGCTTCGATTTGTTCTTCCAAAAACTTCAGATCAAAGGCGCGTTCGCCGCCGCCGATTATTTCGCCGTAGCCTTCGGGCGCAAGAAGGTCTGCACCAAGTGCTAATTCGGGTCGGTCTTTGTCTCGTTCAAAGTAAAACGCCTTGATGACGGCCGGGAAATGATGAACGAAAACAGGCGCGTTAAACTGTTTTGAAATATAGGTTTCGTCCGGCGCACCGAAATCGCCGCCCCATTCAAAATCGTTTTCAAGGTCGCCTTTGGCAAAGCCTTCTTTGAGCAATTTTACCGCGTCATCGTAGTGAATCTGCGGAAAATCTTCCGCCAAAATCGCTTCGAGTTTCGTAATATCGCGTTCGAGAACAGTTAATTCTTCTCGGCGGTCGGTTAAAACTCTTTCGACAATAAATTTTATCAAACTTTCGCCTAAACTCATTACGTCGTCAAGCTGCGCGTAAGTCATTTCGGGCTCGACCATCCAAAATTCGGTCAGGTGGCGGCGCGTTTTCGATTTTTCGGCGCGGAAAACCGGACCGAAACAATAAGTTCTGCCGAAACTCGCGGCGGTTGCTTCGTTGTAAAGTTGTCCGCTTTGAGTCAGATACGCTTTATCATCGTCAAAATAATCAACTTCAAAAAGCGTCGTCGTGCCTTCGCAGGCGGCCGGCGTGAAAATCGGTGTGTCCGCCAAAATAAACCCATTGTTATCAAAAAAATCGCGCACGGCCTTAATAACCGTGTGCCGAACCTTCAAAACGGCGTGTTGTTTTTTTGAGCGAATCCAAAGATGCCGATTGTCCATCAAAAATTCAGTACCGTGTTCTTTCGGCGTGATCGGATATTCGCTCGAATTCTGGATAATTTCCAAACCTGTTACGTCTAATTCTACACCGATGCTTGAGCGTGTGTCTGCTTTAACCGTTCCCGTAACAATGATTGAAGATTCCTGCCCAAGCGATTTGGCGTTTTCAAAAAGTTCTTCGTTATTCGGTTTAAAAACGACACATTGCACAATACCCGTGCCGTCGCGCAGTTGTAAAAAAACAAGCTTGCCGCTCGAACGCGAGTTGTAAAGCCAACCTTTCAGCGTCACTTCGGCGCCGATGTGATTTTTTAATTCGTTTATGTATGTTTGATTCATCTACCAGTTCCTTTTTTGATAATCTTTTTCCGTATATTTTCCGTCGCCGTCCAAATCCGAATGGTCGCCTTTTTTTATAACACTCAATAAATACGCGCATTCAGATTGTGGTGCGCCGACTTTTCTCAAAACTTCGAGTTGATGCTGATTGCATTTCGCTTCGGAATCCGCGCCGTAATAGCTTTCTTTATTTGAATATTGTTTTGAATGAAGGGAATCGTGAGCAATCGTGCTCGCCAACCAAGTTAGCGAAGCATCGAAGGTCGGTTTGGCAATGTCGTATATTTTTGATTCGACGACCATCCCGGATTTTTCACCGGCGCGGATTTTTACAATGTAAGTTGTCACCACGCCGTAAGCAGTTGATGCTTTGGATTTTAATAAATCCAGGGCTTTGTTGATTTTGTCCGAAAAATCAGGGTCTTTCACGTATTTTGCGTTTGCTTCGATAATCATTTCTTAATCCTCCTGAAATTAAATCATTCGTCATAGATTGGCGGATATATGATTCAATTTGAACACTTCATCACAACATTCCTCTAGATTTTAATTGAAAAGTTTGTTTGAAACAAAAGCGATATAATAGCAAACCTTTCAACCAGAGCAGATTCGAGATTGAAAGACGGTAAAAAAACCCAACCAACAACAGGTTTATTGCCCGTGATCGCAATTGACAAACCGAAAGTTCGCCAGGCAATCATGCAATATCTGCTTTAATACTATCATTCACTTGACTTCTCCGATAAGTGTAACTATTCTAGTTACACTTATGGCGGGAAATTCAAGATTGGCGACGGCAATACATGTTGCGGGAATGCTTTCATTTACCGATAAAATGCCGAAAACCTCAGATAATCTTGCCAAAAGCGTCAATACAAATCCGGTGGTGATTCGCCGGATTATCGGTTTATTGACAAAAAACGGAATCGTTAAAGTTAAGATGGGGGCTGGCGGCGGCGCGTGTCTGGCGAAAAAGCCGGAAGAAATTACGCTGGCGGAAATTTATCTGGCATTGGAAGAAAATACGGTTTTTGATGTTCCGCAATTGGATGAATCGCACCATTGTCATTTGAGCAAAATTGTTCGTCCGGTTTTGTCGGAGATTTTACAAAAAGCCGAAGAAAATTTATTGGAAGGTTTGCGGCAAGTGACGCTGGCAGACGTAATTGAAAAGGTCAAAACGCGAATGATGCAGCAGCTGAATTGCGCGGAAATAAAAACAAATGGCTGAAGAAAAAAAGAAGAAAAAAATTGATTATTCACGCGCTTGGGTTGAAGCAAAAGTTCTGATTTGGGATTATCGCGGGCGGCTTTTGATCGGTTTGGGATTGATGTTGATCAGCCGTGCATCGGGGTTTGTTTTGCCGTATTCAACCAAATATTTGGTTGACAATGTTTTCGGTAAAGGGCAAACCGAAATGCTCAAATGGGTTGCCGTTGCCGTTGGTATTTCGACGATAATTAGCGCGATTACAACATTTGCGCTTTCCCAGGTGCTCGGCGTCGCAGCCCAGCGGGCGATTACCGAAATGCGGAAACGGATTCAATCGCATATCGAACGGCTGCCGACTTCGTATTTTGATTCGACCCAGACCGGACAGCTTATTTCGCGGATTATGCGCGATGCGGAGGGCATCCGAAATCTGGTGGGCACCGGTCTTGGACAAATCCTCGGCGGAATTTTATCGGCAATTGTTTCGATGGTCGTTTTGCTTTATTTGAACTGGCAAATAACTTTAATAATCCTGGTTGTTTTGGCGGCGTTTGGATTTGTTTTGAGTTACGCTTTCAAACAGCTTCGCCCGCTTTTCCGCGACCGCGGCGAAATCGAAGCGCAGGTCACGGGACGCTTGAACGAAGGTCTCGGCGGCATTCGAATAGTCAAAGCCTACACCGCCGAAAAGCGCGAAGACCTTTCATTTGCTCGCGGCGCACACCGACTTTTTCGTAATATCGCCAGTTCGTTGACAGGCGTTTCGGCAACAGGTGCGTTTGCTTCAGTAATAATCGGAGCGATTGCGGTCATAATGATTTATTTTGGCGGAAATGCAGTTCTCGCCAATATTCAAAATCCTGCCAACGGAATGAGTTCGGGCGATTTTGTTTTGTATATTGCGTTCACTATTTATATGGTGCTGCCAATTGTTGACCTTGCAAATATCGGCACGCAGATCACCGAAGCCTTTGCCGGACTCGACCGAATTTCGGAGGTCTTTGCGATGAAAACCGAAACGGACGAAGACATCGCGAAACAAGTTTTGCCAAAGATTGACGGAACGATTGATTTTGCCGATGTGCATTTTGAATACGAGGAAAATGTTCCGGTTTTGAAAGGCGTTTCATTTCATTCCGAGGCTGGAACGACGACCGCGTTGGTTGGTTCGAGCGGTTCCGGCAAATCTACGATTTTGAGTTTGATTCTTAATTTCATCCAACCGACGACCGGAAAAATTTCAATTGACGAAAGAGATCTGCAAACGGTCAAATTACAAGATTATCGCCGTCATCTCGGCGTGGTTTTGCAGGATAATTTTCTATTTGACGGCACAATTTTAGATAACATTCGCTTTTCAAATCCGCAGGCCAGTCTTGAAGAAATCAAAGAAGTCTGCATCGTTGCCAATGCCGACGAATTTATTGGAAAATTCCCCGAAGGTTATAAAACAATCGTCGGCGAACGCGGCGTCAAACTTTCCGGCGGACAAAAACAACGGATTGCGATTGCCCGCGCACTGCTCGCAAATCCGCGGATTCTGATTTTAGATGAAGCGACCAGTTCGCTCGATTCCGAAAGTGAAGCGTTGATCCAGGAAGGCTTAAATCGTCTGCGGCAAGGCCGAACCACCTTTGTCATTGCCCACCGGCTTTCAACGATTCGCTCCGCCGATCAGATATTAGTGGTCGAAGCGGGCGAAATTCGCGAACGCGGAACGCACGAAGAATTAATTGCCATGGACGGACGCTATAAACAGCTTTACGACAAGCAATATCGGTTTGAACAAAACCTTTTCGTCAATCCCGGAGAAGATTTTACGAGCAAAAATGCCGAAAAAATGTCGGCTACGAAATTATAAAACTATGGCAGAAACACAAACTTATCAAAACCACGTTCGTTATTTTCCGCTTGTTCATTTCATTTTATTTCCCGTTTTGTTTTTAAATCTGCTCTGGCAAGTGTTTAGACTTTATCAGGAACCGAGTTGGGACCGAGTTGAGTTTAGTATCTTGTCGGTCGCGTTTATTGCGATGAATGTCGCGGCGAGGGTACAGGCTTTGCGGGCGCAAGACCGCGTGATCCGGCTCGAAGAATCGCTTCGTTATCAACGGATTTTGTCGCCGGATTTAGCTTTTCAAGCCGAACAATTACCTTTTGGCAACAAAGTCGGCTTGCGGTTTGCTTCCGACGAAGAATTGCCAGAACTTGTCCAAAAAGCCATCAACGGCGAATTTAAAGGTTCAAAGGAAATAAAACTCGCCATCAAAAATTGGCGCGGAGATTATTTAAGAGTCTGAAATTTGCCCACGCACGATTTTTTGCAGATTCGGAAATCTTTCCAGATTTTCCGCCGCGCGAAGAACAATCTCAAACATCGGTTTGATAAACGGAATAAAATAAGTCTTGCCGCGATTGACCGATTGAAACGAAAACGTGCCGATGGCTTTCAGACATCGCTGAATCGTTTGGAGTCGAAATTCGAAAGCAAAATCTGCTTCGCTGATTTTTTCGAGTTCGTGTTTTTCGCGTTCCAACAAGAAAAATCTGCGTTTCTCGGCTAACCATTCCGGCGTTGGCGGCGTTGTTACGCGGTCGAGTAAGAGCGAAACCAAATCATAAGCGACCGAACCGATGCGGGCGTCTTGATGGTCAATAATTCGCAGATTATTTTGCTTATCAATCATCAAATTCGCCGCGTGAAAATCTCTGTGCGTCAAAACTTTTGCCATTCCGGCGAGTTCTTCGGCAACTTCGCCGAGTTCCGCTTTCAATAATTTCGCGTCCGAGTCGTTCAAAGGATTTTTTCGCAAAGTTTCAAAATAATGCGTCGTGAAAAAATCCAATTCCCAACTGAGTTTTTCAAAATCGAAAGCAAGCCGCGAAGCGATTGAATTTTGCTCAAAGGCCATCGGCGTGGCGGCTTGGATTTTGGCGATCAAAGAAATTGCCTGTTTCAAATAATTTTCACGAGTTTGGTCATCAGATACAATTAAAACATCGCGCAAAATCGTGTCGCCGAAATCTTCCTCTACGATAACACCGAGTTTTTCTTCAAAATCGAAAATGAGGGCAACGGGCAAATCAGCCGCCAGAAAAAGGTTTGTAACATCGAGATAACTTTGCTCCTGAGCGGCAAAAGGTTCGGGATAAACACAAGCAATCGCCGTTTCGCCGTTCCATTTGACGCGAAAATATTCTCTGACGGAAGCATCGGGTGTTAATTGCTCAATAGTCGGAATTTGATTTCTTTCGGATAAAAATGTTTCGAGTCTTGGTCGGAAATCTGACATAGAAAATTTTAGCCGGTCGCGCACGCTTCCGGTTCTGACCTAGTTTAACGGTACAATGTAATTTTTGCCTTGAATGTAACCTTTCAAAGCCTTTTCGGGAATTTCTTCGCAATTTCTAACCATATCGGCGCAGACAATTGCGGCATTTTCAAAATGCTCGCCGGATTCGACCTTTACGCCGTCGGCAATAATTGTCCGGTAAAGACTTGTGTCGTCGGCGATTTCAACGTTATCCCAAATTACCGAATCTCTGACAGTTGAATTTGACGAAATTTGGCAGTTTGTCCCTTTGAAAACGTCATTTCCATTCATCATTGCCAGCGAAATATCGAGATACCGCGGAATTGTCGAAAGTTCAAACCAATTTGCATCCGAAACGTGCGCGGCGATTTTTTTGCCTTTGGCGATTGCCGGATTGTAAAAAGTCGGCACAATATCGGAATATACTCCGCGCGGAATGTAGTCAAAAACTCGCGGTTCGAGAATATGAATTCCGGTAAACATCAGCGGCGTTGAAAGTCCACCTGTCGTATCGCGAATTTCTATTTCGGTGAACGGTTTGGCATAATCGCCGAAGCCTCTGATAAAACCGTCTTTGGTTTCGACAATCGTAAATTTTTCGCGCTTGGTATTCGGTTTTAGAATCATCGTCGCGATCGCGCCCGAATTTTTATGAGTTTCGACCGCCTTTGAAATATCAATATCAGTAATGATTTTGCCGTTTGCGATTAGAAAAGTATCGTCCCATAATAATTCTCTGGCGTTGTCGAGGGCGCCGGCGGTTCCCAAAATTTTTGGCTCTTCTAAGGTGTAATTTATTCTCACCCCGAAAGCACTTCCGTCGCCGAGCGCTTTGATGACCGAATCGGGTTGATGATGAAGATTGACAACGACCTCGGTAAAGCCGAATTTAGCGACATATTCAGCGACGTAGCCAACCAGCGGCTTCCCGAGAAAAGGAATCGCCGGTTTAGTGCGGTCAATTGTTAAAGGAAAAAGCCGGGTGCCGAAACCGGCGGCTAAAATCATTGCTTTCATAGTTAATCTGCAATTTTATCCGGTTAGAAAAGATGTTTTGTTGCAAAAAAATACCGAAAACAAAACATACTTTTTTTAGACGCTAAATGCAAACTTGCACAAATTTTAGAAGGCGTTACAATCGGTTAAAATGTCGAACCTCGAAACTGTGAAAACTTACGGGTTATTTTCCAGCCCGAAAAATAAAAAACTGATTTCTCAATTGCAGGAAAAAGGCGAAAACGTCTTGATTTTTCCGACCTTAATAACTGAAAGAATTGAATTAACCGAAGCCACAAAAAACCATTTAAATAATCTCGGAGAATTTGACTGGTTAATTTTCACGGATGTTTATTCGGTAGATTATTTTATCGAGGCGCTGCGTGAATTAGCGATAGATTTATTTGAGCTCGACGCTTTAACCATCTTTGCTTTGGGCGAAGCGGTTGCCGACCGTCTGCGATTTGTGCAAATTCACGCCGACGTGATTCCCACACGAATTAACAGTGATGCCGTTTTTTCGGCGATTTCGGATTATTCAACCGATGATTTGGAAGATTTACGGTTTTTGCTGATTGGTGAGATTGATGCAAAATTCAAGTCTTTTGAGTTGTTGGTTAAGAAAACAGTTATTGTAAAACTGCCTGTTTATCTTGCGAATTTTGCTGATGAACCGGCAAAAGCAAAAAAGATTGCATTACTCAAAGGCGGCGCGGTTGATGAGTTTATATTTTCATCGGCAGAAGATCTATTGAATTTGAAATATCTTTTTCATAACGAATATCTAACTGATGTAATGAATGACGTAAAAATTTCGGCAACCGCCGAAACCGCTTATCAATCATTATTGGAAAACGGATTACGTCCGCTTTATTTTAATTTCAAATAAAAAGAGGCTGAGAAAAATTCCCAGCCTCTTAGTCCTGAATGATAGATTAAAAATTAGTGAACTGCCCAACCTGCAACCGCAAAGTCACAGTTTCCGGCCGGACATTGACCCCATTCAAACTGGGTCACTGAACTATTACTTGAATTAAGCACCCAGAAGAAATTTGCACTTGGATTAGTGCTTGGTCGCCAAATGGCAACATCGGTTTTGCCGTCGCCGTCGTAATCACCCGGAACGGAAACATCGCCGGTAATTCCCCATTGAACCTGACTGGTTGCTCCGGTACGCGTCAGGATATAGTTTTGTCTGGCACCTGAAATAGTTCGGCGGACACAGAAATCTGTTTTACCGTCGCCGTCATAATCGCCCGGAATAAGGAAATCAGTATCATTGC
>JBDTZT010000749.1:0-2630 GCA_040005005.1 Actinomycetota bacterium | reverse complement strand
GAAAAAACTCGCGATTCAGGGCGGATCAAACGGCGGTTTGCTCGTCGGTGCGGTTTTGAATCAGCGACCCGACCTTTTCGCGGCGGCGCTTCCGGCCGTCGGCGTGATGGATATGCTGCGCTTTCAGAAATTCACGATCGGCTGGGCGTGGACCTCGGATTACGGTTCGCCTGACAACAAAGAGGAATTCAACGCAATCTATAAATATTCGCCCTTGCATAATATTAAAGCGGGAACAAAATATCCGGCCGTGCTGGTCACCACCGCCGACCACGACGACCGCGTTTTCCCCGCCCACAGTTTCAAATACGCGGCCACGCTGCAAGCCGCGCAGGGCGGCGACGCACCTGTTTTGATTCGCATCGAAACAAAAGCGGGACATGGCGCCGGCAAACCGACCGCCAAAGTTATCGAAGAAGCCGCCGATCTTTACGGCTTTCTGATGAAGAATCTCGGAATGTAGATTTTTGGTGATTGGTAAGTGGTGAGTGATGAATTTTTTATTTATCGCTCACCGCCTTCGAACTTATCTTTTAACAATATTGAAAGAATATTTGCGCCAACATCCTGCCAAAGTGAAGTTTTTGACGTGCATTGTGTTAAGATTATGCTATGAAAACAGCAGTATTCCGCCACGCTAACGGCGATGTTGAAAAAAAGCTTTTTGAAGGTGCGCCCGTCACCAGACGCTTTTCATATAAAAAGGATGAGCGCGGCAGCATTATCGGTCGGGTCTATTTTCAGATTGATCCGAATCAGAATCTGCAGGCCAAAGTTATCAACTACAGTGAAATATCCGCTCCGGCGCGGCAGT
Organism: Actinomycetota bacterium; assembly: GCA_040005005.1. Classification (GTDB taxonomy): domain Bacteria; phylum Acidobacteriota; class Blastocatellia; order Pyrinomonadales; family Pyrinomonadaceae; genus JAFDVJ01. Next base: position 1,816 of record JBDTZT010000749.1, on the reverse strand, counting down.
AATTTCACTCGAACCATTCGCTTCGATACGCCAGCCACCAACTAAAAAACACAATCGGAAGAGTTGCCAGTAATCCCCACATCAACGGCAGAATCATATCGGCGCATAAACCTAAAACCAGAAAAGTTATCCAAAACACTTTGATCTTCATAATATCTGTTGAATATTATCGCATTATTCACCAATTGGAGCGCAGTCATTCGTGTCCTCCGGCGCGTAAAGCGCGAAAAAAAATGCGCGAATAGGTAATTTGCGCGTCAGTTACATCTGTTGACGCCGCTTTTGTCCGTTGCGGACAGGAATGTCCGCTCCCGTTAATTTTTTTCTTGACTTAAAATCTGAAAATAAAGTCAGACATAAAACGAAGTGTTAACCATAAAATCAATGACGAATTATCAATAACGAATTACCAATGGCGGAGAATTTTCTTTAACTTTGTAATTCGTAATTTGAAATTCGTCATTGACTTTTCTTACTCGACGGCAAAACTGATGTTGACGACCGCCGTCACATCTTTGTCAATCGAGGCCGTATCGCTGATGCCGGAATCGGAAACGTCCTGCGAATCGGCTCCGGTAATCTGCATCACGCCCATTTTGGCAGAGCGCAGACTGCCGATTTTATTGCCGGTGCTGGCCGCGATTTTTTCAGCGCGGGTTTTCGCGTCCTTTGCCGCTTCGCCAAGCATTTCGACTTTCAAATCGCCGAGCGCAGTGTAGAAATACTTCGGCGGACTCGATTCGAGCAGTATTCCCTGATTAATCAGTTCCGTCGCTTCACGCGCAATTTGTGCGATGCGGTCAACGTCATTTGATCTGACCTCGATTTCCTGCTGCAAACTGTAGCCCGTAATCTCCGAAGTTTCATTGCCGTTTGTGTCGCGTGGGTGCAACGTCGTCGAAGCAATCGCGGAAACCGTCATCTGATTTTCAGCGATTCCCTTGCTCATCAGATATTGTTTAATCCGCGGCACGTTCGCCGACAATTGACTGTAAGCGTCCGCTAATTTCACTGACTGCGACGAAAAACCCGCGCGCCAGACGACTAAATCCGATTTGATGCGTTTACGCGCCGAACCGGTCACCGTCACCGATTCATCCCCGCTTTTCTTACTCGTGTAAGACCAGCCCAAGATGGTCGAAGAAATGACTAAACCCAATGCCAGAAACAATCCGGCGTTCAACCAATTATTATTTTTTTCTAAGTTCATAATATTCCTCTTAACCAAGAGTCGCGATTAAAATACTAACCGCGCTCAGTTTATACTGCATCAAGACTCACACCCGACGGTGGACCGCCGCATCATTTACTAATCACCTTGAGTAGCTGAAGTTACTTAAAAAGTTGATTTATAATTTATTTTGAATCAACAGCCGCAAAATTCGGTGAATTTCAACTTGGCTTCGGCGATCTTGACGCCACTGCGCCATTTGGAGAGATGACCACTGAGAAGGACGTATTCCGTGTATTCTTCTCCGCTCTCGTCTTTCAGTTTTATTTCTTGACGAATAAATTTGCCGTCAAACTGGTAGCTCAAGCCTTTTTTGGTTTGCGTGATGAACGAAATTCGTTTATTGGCGATGTTGAGCCAGGTGAATTTAAATTCCTTTGTCGTTTGTATCAAGCCGGTTGGTTTGACGGGAATAATTTTAGCCAGCTTTTCGTCATAATCATTCGTCGTAATAGACAGAGAATCAAAATCCTCAAATCCTTTTGGATTTTGACCGATGATTGAATATTCGCCCGTTTCGCCCCAATCGCAGGATTCTTTTTCTGTTTGCGAATTAATTTCCGGGTGATTTGTAATTGGTTGTTT
>JBDTZT010000748.1:0-2633 GCA_040005005.1 Actinomycetota bacterium | reverse complement strand
CATTGGTCAGCAAATTGTGAATGACGAGTTTAATTTTATCTTCGTCACCCATTATTAGATGCCCGTTCAAATGGTTATTTTTAATGAGCTGAATGCTTTTTTCCTGCGCCGTCGGTTCTATTTCGGAAAAGGTATTTTCAAAAACGTCCGAAAAATTAATATCTTTTCCGTCTAATTTAACTGTCCCCGCAATAATTTGAGAATAATCGAGCAGTTGTTCGACCAGTCTCGCTTGCGCCCGCAGATTTTTCTCGATTTTTTCAAGAAAGGATTTATCTTCAAGAATCAAAAGATGCGCTTCAAAAATGCTCGATTTTGAATTTTTACCGTCAGTCGCCGGAAATGAAGAAATCTTTTTGAGTTGACGTTTTGCCAGCCGGACGGCAGCACGGAAACGGCGAAACTCGCTGTCAATTTGTGACTCGTCGAGATTGATGCGGTAAAACTGGCGTTTGCGCCCGTGCAGACAGACGACTTTACCAATCGCCACGCCTCTGGCAACCGCCCGCGCCCTGAGCTTTATTTCGGAGATATTAGATTTTGCGCCGTTATTTTTTTTATTTTTATCCGAAACGGTCATTTAATCAGACTAGCTTCCAAAACTAAAACCGCCGCCCCCGCCGCTTCCCGTTTGCGAAGGAAAAAACGGTTTCAAGAGTCCGGCAAATGCTGCTAAATTTCGGGTTTGAATCAGAATTTCGCCCGGACCGTTAAATTCCGCAACCATTCCCTCGCCCGACAGAAAACTACGGAAAAATCCGCTTTTTGCCGCTTTTCTTAAATTGTATTGCATTTGTCCTTCCCAAGCGACCAGGTGTCCGGTATCAACCACATATTGCTCGCCCGGACGCAATGTTTTGCGATGAATCGCTCCAAATGATGAAACAAGCAGCAAACCTGTTCCCGAAACCTGCAGCACAAACAAGCCTTCGCCGCCGAAAAATGATTTCGCTCCGCCGAATTTTGTATCAACCACCAAGCTCGTATCGCCCGCCAGATATGAACTCGACTGCACCATAAAAGTCTGATTCTGCATCTCGATTCCGGCGACATCGCCGGGCGCACCGGGCGCAAACGTCACTTCGCCCGCGCCGCCGCGCGCCGTAAAGGTCGAAACAAACGCCGATTCACCGCCGACGGCGCGTTTTAAGGCCCCGAAAATTCCACCTTTCATCTCGGCATTTAAATCGATGTTTGCCGACATCGAAACCATCGCTCCCGCTTCGGCTGAAATCGCCTGTTCAGGCTGCAAATTGACCACAGCTAAGGCAAACGCGCCTTGATGTTCAATCGCCCAAGTATAACCGCGACCTTGCCCGCGACCGTCCGCGTCGAAATGAAATGCTCCGCCTTGCTGTTGTTGCTGTCCGCCGGAAATTTGTTGCTGATTTGCATAATTCGGGGGCGGTTGGCGTTGTTGCTGAATCGGCGGCGGTTGTGGCGGAGTCGGCGGCTGAGCGGGCAAGGTAAAACCGCAGCTTCCGCAAAATTTAGCATTTGGCAACAAGATCGCGTTACATTTCGGACAATTCATAAATTTGTTTACAGTTTTAACCTTTAAAGCGCTTTTTGCTTTGGATAAGCTGCTGTAAGGCGAAGTTCTAAACTTTAACTCCTTTTGATTTTTCGATGATTATTTGACATGCTTCTTCGGCATTTTGGGCAAAGTCGAGAAATGAAACATCAGAATCGCTAACCACTAAATTTGCCTGCCAAGCACTGACCACTTCCTTCCAGCAATCGCCGAGAAGCACCAGCGGACGTTTATCAAGGACCCGCGTTTGCAGTTTGTTCCAGACCAGCGAAATCTCTGTGACGGTTCCCATCCCGCCGCGCAGTGCGACAAAACCCACCGAACGGGTAATCAGATTTTGCAACCGGTCATAAAAATGATCGGTCGCCACTTTTTCGGTTAAATACCGATTCGGTTCGGATTTAAACTGATTCATCACAATTCCTAAAACCCGCCCGCCTTTTTCGCGGGCGCCGCGTGAAGCAGCTTCCATCACACCGAGATAGCCGCCCGTGCAGATTGTAAATCCGGCTTCGGCAAGGCGGGCGCCGAGTTCTGTGGCCTGCAGGTATTCTGGCGAATTTTCAGCGCATTTTGAGCCGCCGAAAATCGTTACAATTTTTTCGCTTGTATTTTCAATCACGTTTTTCTTTTATTAGATCAAACTTTCCAATTATTATATTCGTCTCTTTGATTAAAGCCAAATTGTTAAGCTGCGCCGGCCGCTTCTTCGGGCGTCAAATTTCCCGATTCATGAATCGCGCGGGCGGTGTCGGTCAGAAACAAAATGATGCTGCCGACGACGAAGAAAAAAATCAGCGCGAGAATTGCCTGCCGGTAAGAGTTGGTCATTTGTGCGACAAAGCCGAAAACGACTGGGCCGATCCAGGACGTGCCGCGCTCAGAGATTTCATAAATTCCGAAAAAGGCGGATTCTCGCCCCGCCGGAATCATTTTTGAAAATAAGGAGCGCGAAAGTGCTTGCGAGCCGCCGAGGACAAAACCGATTGCGCCGCTCATTAAATACGCTTCCGTGACCGAAGTTAAAACAGCGTAAGCATATATGACGATGATTGACCAGATAATCAAGGATATAATTATCGCCGTTTTCGCGCTGGTC
>JBDTZT010000103.1:0-8821 GCA_040005005.1 Actinomycetota bacterium | reverse complement strand
AATGTCCTGAATGCAAACTATGTTACCCCGATGATGTGAGCTTTTGTCCGAACGACAAAAAGGAAACGCGCCACGTTTTGCCCGGCGGTCAGCTTTTGGCAAATCGTTATTTTCTCGAAAAACAACTCGGAAAAGGCGCCATGGGACAAGTCTATCTCGCCAAAGATAAAAAGTTCGAAGCCCGCAAAGTTGCCGTTAAAACCGTCCGCCAGGATTTGCTGAACAGCGAAGATATGCAGGAAGGCGAAGCGATTGCCCGTTTTGGACGCGAAGCCCAATCGGCGGCTTCAATTCAACATCCGAACACAGTCAGCGTCACCGATTTCGGCGAAACTCCGGAAGGTGTTTTTTATCTTGTGATGGAATACGTTGAAGGCGAAACGCTACATCGCCTCTTGCGGCGCGAAGGAACTCTTTCAATCAAACGCGCCGTCAAACTTCTGCGTCAAATCGCCGACGGTGTGGAAGCTGCTCACGAAGCCGGAATTCTGCACCGCGATTTGAAACCCGCGAATATTTTTATAATGTCGAAAGGGAAAGCGGGCGACGATGGTTTTATCAAAGTCGGCGATTTCGGTTTGGCGAAAATTGTTAATCAGGCGATCTCGGATATTGACTCAAAGGCCGGTCCGGCATCACGCGGAATTATCGGAACACCGGAATTTATGGCACCCGAACAGATGCAGCCCGAATTAGGCGTGGATGTTCGCGCCGATCTTTACGCGCTTGGCACCATCGCTTATTTGATGCTCGGCGGCCGAACGCCTTTTGCGGGTGATTTAATGCAGCTGGTTATGCAGAAAATAATGCAGGCGCCGCCGCTTCTTTCAACCTTACGAACTGATATTCCTTCCGATGTCGAAAAGGCGATTATGCGCTCATTGGAAACCGACCCGAATCGCCGTCCGGCAACCGTTGCCGAATGGATTTCAGAACTCGAAAAAGCAGCGGAAGACGTTGATGAAAAAAATAAATCGGGAGCTGCCAGGTTGGTGATTCTCGCACCCGTCGGCGCGGAAGTTTATGTCAACGACGAACGCAAAGGAAGTATCGGTAGTTCGGGCAAATTGGTTTTGTCAACAATTCCGCAGGGACAACATATTTTGCGTGTTTCAAAAGCCGGCGAAAAGGATGATGAACGCGTTATCGAACTGCGCGAAGGCGGTCAGGAACAAGTAATTCAAGCCCAATTAAAACCTTTGCGCGGCACCGAAAGTCAGCCATCGCCATCGCATTCGAGCCAAAGCGGAACGGCGCAATCGAGCATTATGCCCGGGATTGTCGCCTGCACAAATTGTCAGGCACGTTTTGCCGAAGGAGTCAAATTTTGCGGACGCTGCGGAAATCGTTCTTTTACGGTGGTAAGTTCCGGGGTAAATTCAAAAAGTTATACGTCTTGTCCGCGCTGTTCGACCCAACTTCCGCAAAATTCAAAATTCTGCGGGCGTTGCGGATTGCATTTTAACCAAACCACAAATGTTAAACCGACTCAGTCGGCGGGATTTTATTCGCCCGTCATCCAGACTGCGCCTCAGCCGGTCCAAAGAATTTGTCGAAGATGCGGCGCGTCATTTCCGCCAAACATCAAATTCTGCGGGCGTTGCGGATTTACACTGTAAAGTGAAAAATTGAAAAAGTTGATTTGTTATTTAAGCCGCTTTTTCAATTTTTATCTCAAACCTATCACGGCTGAACAAAATTTCGTTATAATGCGCTATAATAATTTCGACTTTCAAAATATTTTGGGAAAATTATGAAAATTTGTCCAAGCTGTAGGCAAACTTACGCTGATGATGACCTTAATTTTTGTCTGACCGACGGTTCATTTTTGACGACCTCGGACAGTGAACCGAAGACGACATATATGAATCCGTCGCGGGTCACGAATCAAACAAACTGGCAACAGCAGCCAGGATATCAACCGCCGGCCGTTTGGCAAAATCAACAGAGTATTCAAAATCAGCCGATTAATTATCCGATGAGGGTAAATTCGCAAGACCAGACTTTACCGACAATCTCGTTAATTTTGGGTATTTTGGCCGCTGTTACTTGCTGTTTGGGCGGAATCCCGCTTGGCGCAGGTGCGATAATAACCGGTGTTATCGCACTAAATAATGAAAAAAGCGAGCCGACAAAATATGGAGGACGCGGATTGGCAATCGGCGGAATTGTAACGGGTGCCGCTGGATTTGCGATCAGCATCATTTATATAATTTTAGCAATCGTCAAATGATAAAAAGTTATTGAGTCTTTTTGCATAACGCAGAAAATTAAGTAAAATTTGAACCAATGCGAGTAACACTCCGCGTAATTGCGGGTCCGCAAATCGGACGCGTTTTTACGTTTGAACAACACGAAACCTTTATGATCGGGCGAGGCGAAGACTCACACTTTTGCTTACCGCAGGACCGCTATTTTTCGCGTCATCACTGCATTTTGGAAATCGCTCCGCCGCAATGTTTTATGCGCGATTTAGGTTCGACCAACGGAACTTTTGTCAACGGAATCAGGGTTGAAACCTGTTATTTAAAAAGCGGCGACCGCATTCAGGGCGGTGAAACCGTTTTGGAAGTGGAAGTTTCTACCGAAACATCCACGGATGTTCCGGTTTTCGGGCAACCGGTTCTTAATACGACAACTATTCCCTCATTGATTACGGTGCAATGTCTCAATTGCGGAATTCCTGCTGAAGCCGAAGCCTCTCGTCCAGATGCAAAAATGACATTCCTTTGTGATAATTGCCGCGAAAAATTAAAACAGAATCCGCAGCCGATTCCGAATTATCAAATGATCCGTATTCTTGGACAAGGCGGAATGGGAAGCGTGATGCTTGCCCGTTCGATGAATGACGGTCGTCCCGTGGCGATCAAAACTTTGCTTCCCGAAGTGGCGATCAGTGAACAATCATTAAAACGATTTTTGCGCGAAATTGAAGTTTCTTCAAGTCTTCAGCATCCACATATTGTGAGCTACATCGAACACGGGACCCATAACGGAATTGTTTATCTGGTAACGGAATTTGTTGGCGGAATGGATGCGTCGAAACTTATGAAACATCGGGGCGGGAAGTTGCCTTACCAGGAAGTTGTGAAAATTATGGAACAAACTCTTGCCGCACTTGATTTTGCCCATTCGCTCGGATTTGTTCACCGGGACATCAAAGAGCAAAACATTTTAGTTGACGGTTTATTTCCGAATTATAACTCCAAGCTAACCGATTTTGGACTGGCGAAAAGCTACAAACAAACCGGAATGAGCGGCGTTACAATGGTTGGCGATGTCGCCGGAACGATTGCTTATATGCCGCCCGAACAAATCCGTGATTTTAAGGAAGTTCAACCGCCATCGGATATTTATGCTGCCGGAATGACGGCTTACAGCCTTCTCACCGGCGCCCACGCACTCGATATCAGTCCGCGAGCCGGGATTGCCGAAACTGTTAAAGCAATTTTTGAAAAACCAATTATTCCGATTGCTCAAAGAAGTTTGGACGTTCCGATTCGCATTGCTTCGGTTATCGAAACGGCGATTGCCAAACAGGTCGAACTACGGTGGCGTTCGGCGGGTGAAATGCGCGACGCACTGCTCAGAGCAATGAACTAAATCTACAGATTATGCCGGATTCTTATAAATTACTCTCGGTCATAATTCCTGTCTATAACGAAAAAACGACAATTTCAGAAGTTATCGAAAAAGTTTCCGCAGTTGAACTGCCGATTGAAAAAGAAATCATCGTAATTGACGACGGCTCAACCGACGGAACGGTGGAAGTCTTGCGGGCGGGTCAAGTAAAGATTACAAAAACATTTCTGACACCTGTCAATATTGGCAAAGGTGCGGCGGTTCGGATCGGTTTGACGCTCGTCAAAGGCGATATAATTTTGATTCAGGATGCTGATCTTGAATTAAATCCGAATGAATATTACCAACTGATTGAGCCAATTTTAGACGGAAAAACTTCGGTTGTGTATGGTTCTCGATTTTTAGGTGAAAATTCGGTATCGCCGATTCGGCGTTTTGCTAATTATTTTTTAACCTTTACGACAAATTTGCTGTTTGGGACAAAACTGACCGATATGGAAACGGCTTACAAAGTTTTTACAAAAGAAGTCGCCCATACTTTGAAACTCGAAGCCAACCGATTTGAAATCGAGCCTGAGATGACGGCACAAATTGCGCGAAAAGGTTTTAAGATTCTTGAAGTTCCGATTTCCTACCGGCCGCGAAGTGAGTCTGAAGGCAAAAAAATCAAATGGAAAGACGGCGTTAAAGCCCTGTGGACGCTTTTGAAATATCGGTTTTTGAAAAAGTAGAATTTGAGATTCCAACCAACATCCCAAACAAAATCCAAAGATGCCGCGCATCTTCAAACGAACCACTCAACCCCTGATACAAAAATGCTCCGAGAAAAGCGCAAGATAATCCATGATGAATCATATTTGGTTCGCTCAGTTGTTCAAGATTAAACCGACATCTTGTTAATAAATAAGCATTTAACAAAATAAATACAATCAAGCCGAGCAATCCTGTTTGTCCCAAAATATTGAGCCAGTTATTATGTGCATCAAGCAGAATTTGTTTATCGCCCGAAAGTGTTTGATAGGTTACCAAAGCCGGGTTGGTTCCGGTTCCTTGGCCGACAATAGGGAACTTTCGGAAGGTCTCAAACGCGTTTTCCCAAACAAGTACGCGGACCGAAACTTCCAGTTTTTTGTCTGAAAATGGCAAAGAAAAATCCTGATTGGTGTTTTCAGTGTCTGGTGAAATCAATGTCGCACCGAAAACCATCAGTGCGAATAAAATTGCTGAAGTTACTAGGATTTTTGAAAATTTTTCTCTCTCTTCTTTCAATATTGCCCAATACCAAATTCCCAAACTCAAAACCATTCCGCCGAGTCCGGAAGAAAATGTAAAAATTGCTGCAAACCAAATACCGGTTTGCAATATTCTCGCCCAAAATTTCTTTAACCAATTTAGTTTTTCGGCTAAAATTGCCACCATCAAACTAACGTTGAGAAAATTGCACATCATATTGGCATTGGCAAAAAGCGCGTGAATTCGCGGATAATTTCCCGCCGGAAGACTTCCGAATTGCGACAGAAAATAATTGTCGGCTTGAGTTTTATACCCGAGATAAAATAACGCAAAACCTGCGATTGAAGCCAAAATTGTCAAACCGGTGCCAATTAGCCAAGCGATCGCAATCTGTTTGTAAAATTGTTTTTCCTGAACGAGATTAAATGTCAGAACAGCCAACGCAAAGAGGTAAAATTCGCCCGCTAGTTTAAAAAAACTTTGTTTTGGTTGAATAGAAAATATGCTCGAAATGGTCAGCGCAAAAGCGTAAAGACCAATAAAAATATAAAATTTATCAAACTTGAGAAAAGTTTCACGGCGAATCAAGGCCAGCAGCCAAAAGGCAATTACAGCGAGAAAAATAAAATCTGTGGAGGGAACCTGTAAACCGAAAATTATTGTATTTAACGGTCGAATTAGTGGCAGTGAAACAATTAGAAACAGAAACAACCATTTGGAAATTTTTAATGTCATTTCAATTTATTCAGTAAATTTATAAGGTTTTCGGCGAATTTATTTAGATCAAAATTCTGCGGATCATCGTGTGCCTCCTTGATACCGGCATCAATCGCCGAATGATAGGCCGGAATCAGCCAAGTTCCGCGGCGAATGCTGGCGGCAAGATAGAGTAAAGCTAATTTTTTATATTGCTGATCCGTGAAACCCGGCACGGGCGCGATTAAATCGTTTTCAGGATTTGAATTGTTCGCATCACGCCTGCGGGGCTGGATAAGTTCGATGTGAATTTGCAGCCCTTTGCCGTCCGTTTTCAAAATATCGCGGGCGAATTTTGTTCCCCAACCCTTTTTAACCGGTTCATCAAACGGCGTTGTCGTAATTGATTCGCCAAGCCGATTAACAAAAATATGGGCGACGGGTTGTTTGAGCCAGATAGATAAATCGTTGCCTTTCCAATTTGCTTTCGAGTCCAAATCAACGGGAAATGTCGTATCTTTCAAATAGGGCGAAGAAGTGTCGTGAATAATAAAATAGAGTGTTTGAATTTCATCACCGTTGGGCAATTTGGCTTTTGTCAAAGGGTTATCTAAACTTCCGCCAAGTGTTTCCTCGTCAAATTTGTTTTTCGATAAATATTTACGAAAATTTTCTTTCTTAATTTTGACAATTTGACCGATTAATAATTCGAGCGGTGCGGGAAGTTTTTTTAATTCGTCGCCTAAAATGCCGCCGATTTTGTTCGGGCGAAGCAAACATCGCGCTTGTTCAAGAGGGCTGCCGACAAACTGCAAGATCTTTTCGTCAATTTTGCAGGGCTTATTTTGAGCCAACATCGAAGAAGGCAGAAAACAGAAGACAAAAAAAAAGAATTTGGAATATTGTATTTGAAATCTGAAATTCATATCGTTTTGGTTACCTTTGATAATGAACGCGGGGCATCGGCATCAATTCCTTTTTCTTTGGCGAGGAGCGCAGCAAAAAGCTGGGCCGGAATAATAAACGGAATCGGCGATAGAAATTCATCAATGTCGGTCGGCATCAGAAGCGTTCGCGGACTCTTTCGGGCTATTTCCTCATCGTTTGTAATTGAAAGACAATCGGCGTGAAGTTCTTCTAATCGTTGTAATAAATCGAGATTACTTTGGCGCGTAACACCGGTTGGAGCAAACAAAATCACGGGAAAACGCCGTTCGACAATCGCCAGGGGTCCGTGATAGAAATCCGCTGACGAAAATCTTTCCGCCACTACATAACAAGTTTCCATTAATTTCAGCGCTAGTTCGTAAGAATTTCCATAATTTAGACCGCGCCCGACGACAACGCAATTTTCCATAAAAACATAACGCTTGACCAATTCCTCAACATTTTCTTTAAGTTTCAAGGCTTGGGCTGAAAATTGCGGAATTTTCTCGAAATCAATTTTAGAATCTGACAAAACTGATGCCAGCATGTAAAAATGAAGCATTTGTCCGGTGTAAGTTTTTGTGGCGGCGACGGATTTTTCGCGTCCGGCGTGAATCAAAAGTGTTTCGTCGGCAATTTTTGCCATAGTTGAATCGGTTTCGTTAGTTATTCCGATGGTGAACGCACCCGAAGATTTTGCGCTTTCCAAAACAGCATTGATGTCCGTGCCTTCGCCCGATTGTGAAACCCCAATAACTACGGCGCGGCTTAAATTCAGTTTTGCATTATAAAGCGTAAAGACCGATGGGGCGGATAGTGAAACCGGAATTCCGGTTGTGATCTCAAGCAGATAGCGTCCAAATAGTGATGCATTGTCTGAACTTCCGCGAGCGACCAAAACGATTAAATCAATATCTTTAGCGCGTAAAAATTTGCCGAGTTTTTCAAGTTTTTTGCGCTCGGCCTGGATCGTTCTTTCCAAAACGATTGGTTGTTCCGCAATTTCCTGTAACATTAATGACATAAAAATTTATTGAATAGTAAATGTAAAAAAATTAGGTTTTCGAAATGCTTTCGTCCAATTTAATTTCTGAAATTTTCACGGTTTTTTTGTTTGAAAGTTCAGAAATAACTGAATTAAGCGCACCGCCGATCAGGATCACCAAAGCCGTCAGATAAAGCCAGAGCATTAATATAATAACTGCGCCAAGCGAACCGTAGGTTTTATCGTAATTATTGAAAAAATTCAGATAAAGCCTGAAACTGTTGGTAAGCAAAAGCCATAGAATTATCGCCGTAACCGACCCGTAAGAAATCCATTTTCGTTTGAATTTTATATGGTTCGGCAAAAAATTATAGAGCAAGCCGAAAGTTAACAACAGAACTAGAATAAACGTCAGCCATTGAATAATTTGAAGAATCACAAATGATTCAATCGGCAAATTTATTAATGCCAGAAGGAGCGAAAGAAATTTCCATCCGTAAAAAACGATGCCGAGAACAAACGACAAAAGAAATATCAAAATCAAGGTAAACAGTAAAGACTCAAATTTCGTTTTCCACCATGAACGAGTTTCTTTGATTTTATAAACGTGATTCAAAGCAACGCGCAAACTGTCCATTCCCGCCGAAGCCGACCAAAGCGCAACTATAAAACCTAAAGTTAGTTTTCCACCTGAACTGTTTTCCGAAACTTCAAGAATCGTTTTTTGGACCAACTGATACGCCGGAAGCGGCATTATTTGCCGCAGATATGAAAAGAGCTCCAATCTTAAATCATCAGCTTGTCCCAAAATAATCCCGACCAGATTGACCAAAAACAAAAGCAACGGAAAAAGTGAAAACGAAAGATAAAATGCGACCTGTGCCGAACGGCTCAAAATATCTTCTTCCCAAAATTTATCATAAAGGCGAAAAAGTATGTTTTTGAGTTTAAAAAATTTTTCAACGAAGGTCAAAGACATAAAATTTTAACCGACAACGCGTTTTAGTTCGGTTTTATTGTCGTTTATAGATGTGGATTTTACCAAATTTTTTAATTCATAAAGTTTCATCAATGCTTCAACCGGCGAAAGAGAATCCAAATCAATCTCGCCAAGTTTTCTTTCTATTTGATTTGAAAAATTTCCCCCGCCGGTGCGTCGTTGGGTCGGTGCTCCGTCTGAATTTTCATATTCTGCCAAGAGTTGAACAGCGCGTCGGATAACCGGTTTCGGCAATCCGGCGAGTTTGGCGGCATAAACGCCGTAACTTTTCAAAGCCGTTCCTTTTTCAAGTTTGTATTTGAATGTCAATTCATCCGCGTTTTCTTCGATTAAAAAATGCAGATTTTCAAGACGAGGTAAAATTTCGGTGAGTTCGGCGAGTTCGTGATAATGTGTTG
>JBDTZT010000747.1:0-2636 GCA_040005005.1 Actinomycetota bacterium | reverse complement strand
TCATATACATTTCGAGAATTTGCTGCTTTGTATAAAGCCGCTCGATTTGCAGGGCAACCATCCATTCATTAATTTTTCGCGTATAAGTTTGATCTTTGTAAAGAAAGAGATTTTTGGCAAGCTGCTGCGTAATGGTCGAAGCACCTTCCTTTGAGCCGGTCGTGATGTTTTTAAAGACTGCTCCGGCTAAACGATATGGGTCAACACCGATATGACTGTAAAAACGATAATCTTCAACCCCAATCAAAGCATCCTTAACGTTTTGCGGAATGTCCGCTTCCTTAATCGGAATGCGTTTTTCGATGGCAAACTCGGCTAAAACCGTTTCGCCGTCGTCGGCATAAATCGTCGTCACCTGCGGCGGGCGATAGGTTGCAAGTGCCGAAACTTCAACCGAATACCGCGAATTATTGAGATAATACGAAGCCAAAACGCCCGTTAAACCGCCGGCCGCCAGTGCCAGTGCAAGCGCGGTCGGAAACCACAGATATTTCCAAAACCCGCGGCCTTTCGCTTCGACCGATTTGATTTCTTTTTCAACAATCTTTCTTTCTCTTGCCATAACTAACCTCTAAAACAGTTTCAAGTGCCAAGTTTCAAGTTAAAAACGTTCAAATAAACCTGCACCTTGGAATTAGGAACTTTTAATTAACAAATCTCCGCATTTTCACGCTGATCACAAAACCGATGGCGATAAAGGTTGATAAAATCGCCGAAAGTCCCGCGCTCATCAAAGGCAGCGGAACGCCGATTACGGGCAAAAATCCGAGAACCATCCCGACATTCATAAAAATTTGAAAGATAATGCCGCCCGTAATTGCCATTATCACCAGCATTCCGGCCCGGTCGGGAGCTTCACGGGCGCCCGCGACCAGTCGTGACAACAGTAAACCATACGCCAAAAGCAATGAAATACAACCGATAAAACCCGTATTTTCCGCCGTGACCGCGAAAATAAAATCAGTGTGCGGCTCGGGCAAAAATTTTAATGCACTTTGCGACGTTTCCGTATCGCCTTTGATTCCAGTCAATCCGCCTTTGCCGACCGTAATCATTGATTGAATCGTATGATAGGCAAAGCCTCGCGGATCTACGCTTTCGGGGTCAATGATAGCCTCGATCCGCTGTCGCTGGTAATCTTTGATTTTACCCGTTTTAACTCCAAGCCAAAAAGCTACCGGAGCTAAAACCAATCCGGCAACAATCGCTATAATGACATATCTGATTTTGATGCCCGAAAGAAAGAAAACGACCGCGAGAAGCGGAAAATAAGTTATCGCTTGTCCGGCATCGGGCTCAAGCATAATCAAAGCTAGCGGAGCGGCTAAAATCACAACGCCGATAAATATTTCCTTTAATTTCAGAGTTCCGCTTTTGCGCGCTCCGAAATATTTGGCAAGCATCAGAACAACGGGAATTTTAACAAATTCCGACGGCTGAAATTGTCCGATAAACGGGACTTTTATCCAACATTGTTGACCATTGATCTTCATTCCGATTCCGGGAATTAAAACCAAAAACAACAAAATCAGCCCAATTCCGTAAAGAACCGGTGCGGCATCAACGATGCGGCGGTAATCGCTGAATGCAACCACCGCGAATGCAACCAAAGCGATGCCTAAACCGATGATTTGTTTTGACCAGTAACTTTCGGTCGGCTGCGCGTTGTAAATCTGCCAAACGCCAAAACAGACAATCGCGACAGCTAAAACCGTCGTCAGCCAGTCAAAATCCCGTAAATCGCGTTTTTCGATGATTGCTACCATATCTTGAATCTGAAGTCTGAAGTCTTGAGTCAAAAATCAAACTGACTTCAGACTTCAGACTCAGGACTATTTCTTTGCTACTTCCTGATTAATGGTTTGTCCGCCATTTCTTTTTGCCAAATAGGCTTCATAGACGCCTTTTACTGCCGGTGCCGCGTTTGAACCACCGAAGCCGGCGTTTTCGATCAAGGCGAGCACCGCGATTTCGGGTTTATAAGCCGGCGCAAAGCTGACAAACCAGGCGTGGTCTTTGGCGCCGCCCGAACCGAGTGAGGAGTTTTGCGCCGTGCCGGTTTTTCCGGCAATATCAAAGCCCGGAATGCGGATCGATGCCGCCGTTCCGCCGCCGTTGACAACGCCCCACATTCCTTTCAGGACGAGCGCGTTTTGTTCTTCGGTCATTTCGACAATCTTCGGTTCGGAATGCTGGAAAATAAAACCTAGCCGTTCGGGTCTGTAAGTCATCTCACCCTCGTTGCCGATTGCGCCGATCGGTTTAAATTCTTTCAGAAAATGCGGGACAAACATTTTACCGCGCATCCCGACACTCGATATCGCACGGAGCAGCGAAATCGGCGTGACGACCACTGTATCCTGCCCGATCGAAGCATAAACAGTGCGAATATCGCTCCATTTTCCTTCGCGTTTTTCGATTATCGGTTTCCAGGTTTTCGGCGTTTGACTGATTTTTTCGTTTGGTAAATCAATTCCTGTATGTTTGTCAAAATCAAAGTTTTCGACCATTTGGATCAAACCTTCGATCTTCATTTTCAAACCGAGATGATAATAATATGAGTCGCAGGATTTGGTAATCGCATAGTCGAGCGGAGGTGAACCGTGGCTTCCCATGCAGCGCGTAAATTTGTTGCC
>JBDTZT010000102.1:0-8833 GCA_040005005.1 Actinomycetota bacterium | reverse complement strand
TATTACGGAGTAGAAATATAGATGCTGATTTTATTCAGTAACACTCCAAATTAGCACATTACAGATACATTTTCAGATACATCTCTGAAAATGATTTTGACTGTCCGAATGGCATCAAATAAATCGGGAATTTATTTCTAAACAAAAGCCTTTAGTTGAATTAGACTAAAGGCTTCTTACTTTTTTGAATTGTATAAATAATCTAATTTTTATTCAACTATTGGAACAAACTTCAGGTTTGATTGTTCATTCAACTTAAGTTCGTCAATTGATGACTGATTGTTTGCTAAGATAGGCCGGGTTTTTCAGACTTTTGTCAATGTAGATTTCCGCAGCGTCCGCTTCCATTGGTCTGGCGAAGAAATAGCCTTGTCCGTATTCGCAATTCAATTTTTTCAACTGCGCGAGTTGTTCAGCAGTTTCGATGCCTTCGGCGACGACCTTCATTTTCAGATTTCGTGCCAGTTTTATGATTGTGTGAACAATCTCCGAATTTTCCTTGCTGTCAATCATTCGATTCACAAAAGAGCGGTCAATCTTCAAATAACTAACCGGAAGGCGATGCAGATAACTCAAAGAAGAATAACCGGTGCCGAAATCATCGAGGCTCAATTCAACGCCGAGCACGCATAAATTTCTCATTGTCTTGGCCGCAATTTCGGAGTTTTCCATAATATGACTTTCCGTTATTTCGAGTTTCAGGCAGTGTGGATTAAGCCCTGTTTTTTTCAGTGATTCGGCGATCTGTTCCGCCAAGTTGAATTGGAGAAATTGCTTGCTCGACAAATTGACGCTTACCGTCAGACCGGATGCCGCCGGATTATTTTCCTGCCAGTGTCGCAGCTGCCGACAGCTTTCATGCAAAATCCACTGTCCCAGCGGAATGATTAAACCGTTTTCTTCGGCGATCGAAATATATTCATTCGGCAGAATCATTCCGCGCGTTTCGTGTTGCCAACGCACCAACGCTTCAAATCCGATCAAAGTTTCCGTTTTGAGATTTATTATCGGCTGATAATAAAGAAGAAACTCTTCGCGTTCAATAGATTGCCGCATTTCAGTTTCTATTCGCAGTTCCGATAAAGCTTGTTCGTGCATCGCAGTATCAAAAACTTGATACTGCGCTTTGCCTTTGGCTTTGGCCCGATACATTGCAATGTCGGCATCGCGCAGCATATCTTCGGCTTGTTCGTATCCGGTCGTACTGAGTGCAATGCCGATACTCGCCGAAATAAAAATCTCGCCGCCGCCAATCTTGAAAGGAATTTCCAGATTTTTCTGAAGATGCTCGGCAATTAGCGAAGCGACGGATGAATCACCGAGTTTGTTGACTAAAATCGTAAACTCGTCGCCGCCGAGGCGCGCGACCAAATCGCCTGAACGCAAAGTAGATTCGAGCCGCCGCGCAATTTGTTTGAGCAGATTGTCGCCTTCCGCGTGACCAAGCGAATCATTGATAACTTTGAAACGGTCAAAGTCGAGAAACAACACAGCAAACAATTCACTACGGTCGCGCTTGGTGCGTTCAATCGTCATTTGCAGACATTCAGTAAAAAATGAGCGATTTGCGAGGCTAGTCAAACTGTCGTGAAAAGCGTCATGCAGCAATTGCTTTTCGAATTCCTTACGCTTGGTGATGTCGCGGATGTTGCACTGAACCACCTGCCGACCGTTTTCCTGATAAACATTACTGACAATCTCTACTTCCCGATTCTCTCCGTTTTTATCTCTGAGCGGCAAGTCTTCATAGCGAATGTATTTATTCTTTTGAAGTTCTTGAAAGGCGGCAATGCTTTCTTCTTCATCCTTGAGCAATCCGATTTCCCAGAGTTCCTTGCCGAGAAATTCCTCCCGCGTATAGCCGAGAAGTTCGATCATAAACGGATTTACATCAGTGATTTTTCGCGTGATGGCATCAAGAATAAGGATTCCGTCACGCGCCGCTTCAAAAAGCCGGCGGTAACGGATTTCGGAAATCTGCAAATCATCCGGCACTGCCTGTTCGAAATTATCTTCACAAGTATTGTTGTCAATTGCACCGAAAACGCGCGATTGGTTATTATTTGAAATCCTTTGAACGATGGATAAAGGTTTCTTTTTTTGAATTGTCTGAGTCTTAGGGGAAGCCATTTTTATCACCATTTATAAAGTCTGAGTTAAATCTGAAATATGTTTTATAAATCTTACGTAATTCTTAATCCGCCAACGTCATTTTAGTGCTGAGCGAAACGCCGACAAATGCTCCGTTATAGTTTTGCAAATAAAATCACCTTCATATAAAACCGTTCCTTCATTTTCAAACACATAAAATTAACTTGACTTACCGAAATAAAGAAGGTGGTCATCACAAATCTAAAAACAATTCTCCGACAGAGCAGCTGCTATCAAAGGCAACCGGTTGTAATAAAACTAATGGTGGCTAAATATCGTCGGTAGTTTCAGTGTCAAAAAAGTCTTAACCATTGGAATTTGGTAGTAAAGAAGTGTTTTTTAAATGCAAGATAGAAAAGACACTAAATTTTCATCCGATTGAATGAGAAAGATCTGTGTTAAATTTATCTGAATTAAAAGCGGTTGTATGTGCGCTATCAAACACTTCTATTTTTTAATTGTCACCTGATTTTTTTGTAAATCGAAGAACGTTTTTAAGAAGTAATAAAAAGTGCAAAAGATTTTAAAATAGTATTTTGTTATTAATTGTTTTGTCGGAGCATGGCGGAAGCAAAATCAATTCCTTTTCCAAAACTGATTTTTTACGGATTTGTGTGTTTGTGTTTTACCGAACAGAAAGTTTTCTTTTTCTGAAATGATTTGTTTTAATTTAAATATTCTCTTATCTGGCAATCCAAAATGTTTTTATAATTTTCTAAAAACAGCCGGCGACTTGCTTTGCCATCCTTTTTATTGAAGAAATGCAGGAAAATCCGAAATAAGGTAAAAGGCTGAGGATTGAAGGCTAAAATTGTTCTGAAGCTTTACATTTTAACCTTCATCGCCTGGTAAATCGTGAATTGTCGTTAAACGATGAATCTCAAAATTGCGAAAACCATTTGGCGTTTTGACCTTTGCTTCGTCGCCTTCCTGCTTGCCCATTAATGCCTGTCCGATTGGTGAAACGGTTGAAATCAAACCGTTTTCCGGGTCGCTTTCTTCCGATGTTACTAATTTGTAGGTAATTTTCTCGTCGCGATCGAGGTCGTAAAGCACGACTTTTGAGCCGTAAGCCACGCTGTCTTTCGGAAGTTTTGTAATATCAATGGATTCAACCTCGCTCAGACGTTGCCGCACCTGGGCAATCCGTGCCTGCACGATTGATTGCCGTTCCATCGCGGCTTTATATTCGGCATTTTCCCGAAGGTCGCCAAATTCTCGCGCCTTTTGAATTTCTTTCGGTAATTTAAAATGAAGTTCTTCTTCGAGTGCGTCCAGTTCGTCTTGTAATCTTTTTCTGACTGCTTCCATAGTTTGAGTGGTGAGTGATAAGTGATGAGTGATGAGTGAAAAGATTTTAACTAATCACTGACCACTCACCACTCATTACTCTATAATTTAGATTCGTTCGGTGCGGCAAATGAAATTCCGATGTCACGTGCCGTGCGGACCAGCTGACCATCCACCGAAACGGTTTTGAGATTTTTCACCGCTTCATCTAATGGAACTGAAATCACTTCGCCCGCTTTTAATGCTACCATTTTTCCGGTCTGTCCGTTTGCCAGTGCGCGCACCGCACACGCGCCGAAATTTGTTCCGAGCATTCGGTCAAAAGCATTTGGACTTCCGCCGCGCTGCAAATGGCCGAGCACGACGCAGCGCGATTCTTTGTTTGTTTCCGATTCGATGCGCCGCCTGAGATGACTTCCGACACCGCCGAGCCGCATTGCTTCTTTATCCAGATAAATCGGTTGCGTCCCGACTTCGACTGCGCCCTCGGCAACCACGATATTCGTAAAACGCGAACCGCCTTTTTCACGTTGGCGAATTTTATCGAGCATTGAACTAACTGAAAAAGGAATTTCGGGAATCAAAATCACGTCCGCACTTCCGGCCATTCCGCAGTGAAGCGCAATCCAACCCGTATTTCGGCCCATCACTTCCAAAATCATCACGCGGTCGTGCGACGCGGCAGTCGTGTGCAGACGGTCGAGAGCTTCGGTGGCAATATCAATCGCCGTCATAAACCCGAACGTCAATTCAGTCGCCGATAAGTCGTTGTCAATCGTTTTTGGAACGCCGATGACCGGAAAACCGCGTAAGTGAAACTTTTCAGCAATGGCCAGCGTTCCTTCGCCGCCGATCACGATCAGTGCCTCGATTTCGAGTTTTTTCAGATTCAATAACGCTTCGTCAATTGGCATTTCGGGAATGATAGTTTTTCCGTCAACGATTTTGCAAAAGCTACCGCGATTGCGCGTTCCCAAAATCGTCCCGCCGCGCGGCAAAATTCCGCTGACGGCTTTGAGATTAAGTTTGACGGTGTGGGTTGCGCCCAAAATTCCCTCAAAGCTGTCTTCGATTCCGATACATTTCATCCCGAATTCGCCGACTGCCGTTTTGACAATCGCCCGAATCACCGCGTTTAATCCCGGCGCATCGCCGCCGCCGGTCAAAATTCCGATTTGTTTATACATAAGAAGTCCGCAAAGCAAAAAATGTATTTTACATTATGAAGCGGAAATTTTCTAAAACCTGAAGGCAAAAGTCAAATCTTATTAACAATTGCATAATATAATCTAAAATTTTACACTACCCTGACCGTTTTTCATATATTATCGAAACGATGCGCGATATTATTTCATCCGGCGAAGCATTTCGTTTCTGGCTCAAACTCGGTTTTATTTCGTTCGGCGGACCGGCCGGACAAATAGCGATAATGCAGAAAGAACTCGTCGAAAACCGCGAATGGATAAGCCAGGATGATTTTCTGCACGCTTTGAATTTTTGTATGCTGCTGCCCGGACCCGAAGCGCAACAACTCGCTACTTATCTTGGTTGGCGGCTTCACGGAATCCGTGGCGGAATCGTCGCGGGCGCGTTTTTCGTCATTCCTTCGATTTTTCTGCTGCTCGGTTTGTCTTATATTTACGCGGCTTACGGCAATATTCCGCAAGTCGCGGCAGTTCTCGACGGTTTCAAAGCCGTAGTCGTCGCCATCGTCGTCGAAGCCGTCTTGAAGATTGCCAAAAAGGCTTTCAAAAGCTATTGGCACATTGTAATTGCTGTTTTATCCTTTGCGGCAATCTATTTTTTTCACGCTCAGTTTCCGCTGATTGTTATTGGCGCGGCAATTTTAGGAATATTTTTACTGAAATCTAAAAGCAAAGATTCGGATGAAAAACCGGAAACCAAAGATCAAAAACCAAAGACCAAAAACCGATTACTAAAAATCTTTTCAACATTTGTAATTTTATGGGTTGTGCCTTTTATCGCCGTCGGTTTTGTTTTCGGCTTCGACAACATCGCTTCAAAAACTTATCTTTTTTTCACGCAAGCCGCGTTCGTCACATTCGGCGGTGCTTACGCGGTTTTGGCTTATGTCAATCAATCGGCGGTCAGCGCGAATTGGATCACGGCGGCGCAATCGGTTGATGGTTTGGCACTCGCGGAAACCACGCCCGGACCGCTGATTATGGTTTTGCAGTTTATCGGTTTTATGACCGGCTGGAACAACGCGGGCGCATACAATCAGACGGCTTTCGCGATTTTGTGCGGCATTCTGACAACTTACGTTACTTTTCTGCCGTCGTTCTTTTTTATTTTCATCGGTGCGCCCTATATCGAGCAGCTGCGCCACAACCGGAATCTGACATCGGCACTTTCGGGCGTGACGGCAGCGGTCGTCGGCGTAATTTTGAACCTCGCCTTAATGTTCGGCGGAGCGGTGATTTCCCCGAACCTTCAAACAAATTATTTCTCACTTCTGTTAGCAGTTTTTTCATTCGCCGCGCTTTATTTTGTGAAAGCCAATGTTTTATTGGTTGTTATCGTCGGCGGACTTTGCGGATTAGCAAAATATTTTCTGATTGGATAAAGCATTAAAAATCAGTATAGTGAGCGATAGAGAACACTTTTCATCATCAAAAAATCTCATTTATGAAACCTGTTCGCGACAACTCGCGACAGTGATTTAATTTTTATGGAAAAAGCATTCGTCACCAAAAAAGGCGCCAAGCGCGTCCGCAACGGGCATTTATGGATTTATAAAAGCGACGTGCAAAAAACGGAAGCGGGCGGCGGCGATGTCGTTTCAGTTTTTGACGAAGGAAAAAACTTTGTCGGAAAGGCATTTTACAGCGATTCTTCGGAAATAACTCTGCGGATTTTCACAACCAAAGACGAACCCGTTGACAAAGAATTTTGGCGCAAAAGAATTATTGCCGCCGCCCAAACAAGACAACCATCAAAAACTAAAAACCAAAAGCCAATATCCAACGCACAGCGTTTAATCTATTCCGAAGGCGACCTTATTCCGTCGCTGATCGTTGACGATTACAACCGCAATTTCGTTATTCAAACGCTTTCGCAAGGCACGGAAAAGCTCAAACAAACATTTGTCGAAATTTTGACCGAAGAATTTTCGCCGACCGCAATAATCGAACGAAACGACGCAAAGGTGCGCCAGCGCGAAAATCTTCCGATGCAGGCGGGCATTCTTTTCGGCGAGATTGCGGGCGAAATCATTATCGAACAGGACGGCGTAAAGTTTTACATTTCGCCGCTCGGAGGACAAAAAACCGGTTCTTTTCTTGACCAGCGCGAAAATCATTTCGCGGTCAGAAAATACGCTTTCGGACGCGCTCTCGATTGTTTTACGTTCAACGGCGGATTTGCTTTGAATCTGGCGCAAGTTTGCAGCGAAGTGCTGGCGATTGATATTTCCGCCGACGCGATCAATCTCGCCAAAAGAAACGCCGAATTGAACGGCATTACAAACGTAAAATTTAAAACCGCAAATGTTTTCGACGCGTTGCGCGACCTTGAAAGAGCGGGCGAAAAATTCGATTGCATCGTGCTTGATCCGCCCGCGTTTGTGAAAACTCGTTCGGCTTTAAGATCCGCCGTGCGCGGCTATAAGGAAATAAATCTCCGCGCTTTGAAATTACTTAATAAAGGCGGAATTCTTGTCACTTGCAGTTGTTCGTTTCATTTTTCGGAAGAAATATTTTTGCAAACCCTGGAAGAATCTCTTCGCGATTCAAAACGGCGCGTTCACCTGATTGAAAAACGAATGCAGGCGTCGGATCATCCGATTCTGCTCGGAATGCCCGAAACCTATTATTTGAAATGTTTTATTTTGCGCGTGGTTGAATAATTATTCGGTTATCAGTTTTTTCGAGTCAATTTTATAATTTACCAGTTGTGCTTGTTCGCCATCCATATAAAAAACGAAAGATTCGGTCGCCGTGTCATTTGAAAATTCGGTTTCGTAATTCATGGTAATAACCGTTCCCGTCGGTGTAGTGTTGACGTGCCAGCCTTGCGAAGATGATTTATTGACCGTCCCTAATTTTTTATGGACTGTTTGAAAAAATTTGATAATGTTTTCTTTACTGTCCGAAACTTTAAATTCTTTGGAAGATCGCTCGTAAATTTCATCGAATTTTTCCGCATTGAGCTGCGCGTGAAAATTCTCGACCGCTTTTTCGCCGGCCGCCTTGCCTTTTGTAAAAGTCGAGCAAGCCGCACCGACGAAAACTAAAATTAAAATACAAATCGAAATATTTAGTAGATTTGACTTCATAATTTCTATTTTGCCGCAACAAGTTTTTTCGCTTCCGTAATTGCCTCGACGCCTTTTAAGAGCTGCGGATCAATTTCGAGCAAAACCTGCGCTCCGGCTTCGGTCGAATAGTTGGCGGTCGCCAATTCTTGCCGAATCCGCAATTTGGCGTAATCAATCTGGCTGTTGATATTTTCCGCCGTCAAACCGTTGGCTTTATCCGCCGCCGTGAAACTGCGAAAGGCTTCAAATAATTTATCGTTGATCTGTAAATCGTTCGGTTCAATCGTCGAAGAAAAATTTTGTTTGTCGCGGCGGTAATTTTCAAAACCTTTGACCTGTCCGGCGACAAGCTGGCGCACAAAGAAAAATGCCGCTTCGCCTAAACGTCCGCGTAATGGCGAAAAAGTCTGCGGTGATGCTTTGATGTCGGGTTCGATGCCGCGTCCGCCGTAAAGAATCCGGCCGTTCGCGGTCGGTACCGGACTCCCGACCGGTTTCGGTTGGGCATCGGTCTTGTTGGCATTTTCTTCGTCTTCGTGTTTTGTATAATAATCGTAAATCGAACCGTTTGAGTAATCGCGCTGCAGCGAACGTCCGAAAGGCGTGTAGTAACGCGCCGTGGTCAAAGTCATTCCGGTTCCGTAAGGCAGATCAAAAATTCGCTGGACGAGACCTTTTCCGAAACTGTCGGTTCCGACAATCACGCCGCGGTCATAATCCTGAATCGCGCCGGCAACGATTTCCGAAGCCGAAGCAGAACCGCCGTTGATCATAATGACGAGCGGAAAATCTTCGGTCTTGCCGCCGTCAGTCGGAAGTTCGGTCATTTTTGCGCCGCGGGTGCGGCCTTTTACGGAAACGACGGTTTTGTCTTCGGGAATAAAACGGCTGACGACTTTGATCGCCTGTTGAAGCAAACCGCCGGGATTATTCCGCAAATCAAGCACGAGGCTTTTCATTCCTTTTTTCTTTAGTGCGGCAATCGCTTGATCGAGTTCGTCGGCCGTTGTTCCCTGAAATCCGCCGACCAATCCGATGTAGCCAACGCTGTCGCCCAACATAAAATAATTGCGGATTGACGGAAGCGGAACGCCGCCGCGGACGATGTTAAAT
>JBDTZT010000746.1:0-2643 GCA_040005005.1 Actinomycetota bacterium | reverse complement strand
AGCCGGACGAGCACTCATGCTTCCCGACGAAATCCGCCAAATGCCGAAATTCCGCCAACTTCTGGTCGTCACCGACACTGCGCCGCCGGTTAAAGCCGCTTTTCCGCCCGTTTATCTTCGTAAAGACATTCAAAAGCCGACCCTATATCGCAAACCCGAAGTTTTGCGTTTTTCCGATGCGCAAATTTTCGGCGGCAATTTTTCAAAAGCCAAGAATGCAAATAATTCGATTGATGCTGCAAAAACGAAAAAATCATCGAAAGGAAAACGCGCGAAAAATCAACTGGCAAAAGCTTTAGCCGAAAACAATGTCTTTTCGCAAACAAGTAACGATTTGTCTGTTCCGTCTGAAAATGAATTTGAAACGCGCTCATTTGAAAAAGCGGACACGGTGCTTGATGAAATCGGGGAGCTGTTGATGGATTATGAGACTGATAATACCAATCAGGTAAATGTTTTGGCTTTGGCGAACGATGTGCAATTTGATGAAGCGGAGAAAGATTTTATGCAGCAAAAAATTTACAAAATTTTGACGGGCGAAAATCCGAAAGCTCAATTTGTAGCCGATAGAGCGGACGAAGAAATTCAAGATTGCTTTGATAAGGAATTCATTCTTCAACCTCAGATATCACCAAGTTCTGCGGATATTTTGGAAGGGAAACAAGAAATAATTCTATCCGCCGATTTTCACTTGACCGAAGCAGAAATGATACGCGAAAAGGAGAGTGTTCGTCGTATTAGGAAAACGGAAAACGAATTTTCTAACACCCTCGCGCGCGGTGTTCTTTAATGTTATGAAAAACACCTCAATGAAATTAACTTTTATCATCACGCCTTTGATGGTCGTCCTTGTTTTAGGCTCATATTTTTACTCGCTCTGGGCGGCGGAAGTAAAACGCCGCGACGAACTTCCCCAGGATGGGTCGGCAACACTCGTCAGAGATTTGCTCAAATATCACGAAAAAATCGGGGCGTTTCCCGAAGATTTAAAATCTATGGTCGGCAAGGTTTGGGATGCAAAAAAAGAACGCGAGTTTGATCCATCGGGCAAAGTCTTTCGGCATGATAACGTCTTTTATCTTTACTCGCGGATCGAATCCCATCTGTTTTCGCTGTGGGCTGTGCCTTCTGGCGAGCGGCGCGAAGAAGGCGTTTCGTGGTTTATTACCGCTTCATCTGAACGGATTCGGCGTTGGAAAGGTCCGGCGATTGCCGCGAGTGAGATTGATAAACTAGTTTTCCAGCCTTCCGTTCAGTCTTTAGCTCTGATTGGATTGACCGAACAATTGCCAACCGATTTGCGAAAATCTACTTCAGGCAACAATCAACCGCAACAAAATCTTCAGTCAGTTTCGCCGGTAAATAAATGATTTTTTCTGGAAATACCTAACCTCTATACAAAAAGATTTATATTTCGTATCATATATATGAGCTAGAAACTCAAGTTTCTACTATGAAATATAAATCTGTTTCAAATCAATCCGGCAAAATTCTCTTTTATTTTAATAAGAGAGGGAAGAATTGTTTTAATTATGCCGAAGCTTTTCAGGCACTTCCCGACTCAAAAGAGGAAACAGTCCGCAAACTCCTCAGCGATATGACCAAGCGCGGGTTGCTGATGAGGCTCAAGAACGGTGTTTATTTCATTATTCCATATGAACTGAGTGCCGATTTATTCGTCCCGGAATGGCATTCGGTTGTTCACTGTTTGGTTCCGGAAATCGAGCATTACATCGGGTATTACTCCGCTTTGCAAATTCATAATCTTATTTCTCAGCCGTCTATGAAAGAGCAGGTCGTCGTCAAACAACAGATTCGCCCATCTGAGATTAAAGTTAAAGATGTGCCGTTTCAGTTTATTTATCATAATGAAAAACATTTTTTCGGAACAAAAAAAATCTGGATAGACAGCTTCACCAAAGTTCCCTGTTCAGATTTGGAAAAAACTTTTATTGACTGTCTTTTCAAGCCCGAGTATGCGGGCGGCATCGTTGAAATTGCGAAGGCGATTTACGCTTCAAGTGATAAAATCAAATGGAATAAATTGCTTGATTACGCCATAAAATTTGATTCTCAGGCAGTTATCAAACGGCTGGGATTTCTCTTGGAAAAACTCGGTATCGGACAAACAATCACAGACGATCTGCAAAAGATTAAAACTTCGTCATATATTGTTTTGGACACGGAACTGCCGAAAATCGGAAAAAGACTGAGCCGCTGGAGGATTCAGCAAAATTTAGAAACGGAAACAATTAAAAGCGCGCTTTATACATGATCAGACCAAAAGAAATACAGCAAAAGGCAAGTGGTGCCGGTGTCCGCGACCAGCAAATCGAAAAAGATTACGTTCTTTCTTGGATTTTGAAAGGTATTGCCGAACACAAAGTAGTGGCAAAATTTCTGGTCTTCAAGGGCGGCACGGTTTTAAAGAAAATCTATTTTGAGGATTATCGTTTTTCCGAAGACCTCGATTTCACGCTGCTTGATACTTCGATAATAAAAGACCAAATATTTGATTGGTTCGGTGAGATTTTTGAATATATCAGGGAAGAAGCCAATATTCCGCTGGAAATAATTGACAATAACGAACATGAGGATGGCGGTATCAATTTTTATATCAGTTATACGGGACCGCTCGGAGGT